>DATFWH010000416.1:0-2136 GCA_035259465.1 Binatia bacterium | reverse complement strand
CGCTCCGGTCGGCGTCGACGCCGTAGACGGGCACCCCCAGCCGGCCGAGACTGCGCATGACGCCGAGCGCGCCGTGATGCTCCATTCGGAAGACGAGGACTGGAACGGAGGTATCCACGTGGGCGGTCGTCGACCTTCAGCCCGGCGGAAACGCGGGCACGATTTCAGCGCCGGATATTCGGAAGGCGGAGTCGACGTCGTCGAAGTGTGCGAGGATGAAATCCAGATCGCTAAGCTGGTGGCTGCGGCGCAGAAAGCTGACGCTCGGGCTCCGCATGAAATCGAGCGGCGACGCCGCGCTCCACTGCCGCACAAGCGTATCGGTGTTGCGGTCCGCGGCGGCGTAGCCGGCCTCGATCAGGCCGGCGGCGATCCAGGCGCAGCACATCCGATCCTCGGCGCGGAAGTCGCCCCGCGTTGCGGCGCCGACGAGAACCACGGGCAAGCCCTGGCGCGCCAAATGGCGGATTGTCGCGCCGTAATTGCGGAAGCTTGCGATGTAGGCGAAAGGCGAGCGGCGAATGCCGTCGATCAGGCGCGTGCCGGACGATGACAGAAGCACCAAAGGGCGCCGGTCGCTATGCGCGGCGAGCTCCGCGGGACTATTCGACAGCATGAAGCCTTCGGGCACGACCCCGCCGATTTCGCCGGCGAGGAGGGCGTCGGGCATGGATGCCGCCAGCCTGAGCGCGTCTTCGAGGTCGGCCGCGGCATAACAGCGACGGCCCATCGCCACGGCCGTGACGGCCGTAGTCGTCGCGCGGATGATGTCTACGGCGACGATTGCTTCGGACGCCTCCTTTGTCAGCCCGCCTTCTAAAGAACTTCTAATCGAAACGCTCTGCCGCATGCTCCCTCGCGCCGCCGACGGATTTCGTTGCAACGCTGCTTGATGGTCTTAGCTTCGTTTTCTTATACGAATCGGCATGGAGTCCACGGCGGTAAATCTCAACGCGAAGCAACTCCTCAAGCCGCACATTGGAAAGCCGGACCTCGCGTCCGAAATGGTCGAGCAGCGCGAACTGGCTCGGCTTGGTCGGTGCCTCGAATACCACCGTTTTCAAGCCGAATGCATCGGCGAGCTGATCCGCGAGAGAGGCGTTGAGGCGGCCCTGCTCGTCGAATAGGCCGATGCCGCGCGCGCTTTCCCGCGCTTCGACGACGACCTGTACGGCGCCGGCGGCGAGCCAGCGTTGACCCACCTCGATCCAGGAGCGAAGCGCGCCGCCGGTAAACGGCCCCACGTTTTTCTCACCCAGCTCGAACTGCACCTCGAGCGCCCGGGCGGCGGCGAGGCGAACGATCTCCTTGGCGTTCAAGTCCGATGCCGCAAATCCTTGCCCGCACTCGATCCTGCTGACGCCGATATCCGCGCAAAGGTCGAGATAGGCCGGGAGTTGCCCCTGATCGACCGCGATCTCGAATGGGCCGCCGCCGGTCACGGTCGGCACCCCGTGCTTTCTCGCGGCCGCCACTTTCCGCCGGGTGCTGGCCTCATCGGCGACGATCCAAGAAGCCATGGAGAGTTTCAGAATTGATATGAGATGCGCGCTCTGATCGAGGTGGCTTTCAAGTGTCGCCGGATCGTATCCGGGGTCGAATGGGCTGGTGGCCGGCGCGATTTCAGGTACTCCGATCAGACGCAGGTAAGCTTCGCTGTGCGAAGCTCCTGCGGGTATTGCCATGGCTCTTCCTTTCGTGGCTGAAAGGTGTCGGCAATGTTAAGTTTAAGTCCGCTACAGGAAAGTGGAAATAGGGGATTCCCGAGGACGCCGGAGAAAAATGCCCGAGCGGGGTTACAAGGTCCGCGACACGGTCCGGCGGTTGACTTGATGCCGCGGGTAGTTAAGAACTAGGGTCGAGACATTGTCCACGAGCCGGTTCGAAATTTTCACGTATCGATGGCGCCAACCTCCTCACTAAGCGGGCTGCTCCTCGTCGATAAGCCCGAAGGGCCGACCTCGGCCCACGTCGTCGCGCGGGTCAAGCGCATCCTCGGCGCGGGGAAAGTCGGCCATTTGGGGACACTCGACCCCTTCGCGTCCGGCCTGCTGCCGCTCGGCATCAACGAAGGGACCAAAGTCGCGGAGATTTTTCTCGCCGCCCAGAAAAGCTACCGCGGCATCGTCGCGCTCG
>DATFWH010000415.1:0-19322 GCA_035259465.1 Binatia bacterium | reverse complement strand
AGCGCCGCGCGGCCGAGACCGCCGACCAGCCGAGAAAACCCTCGGTCGCGACGTACACGGCGTCCGGGCGCCGCTCCGTCCAGCGGCGGCGCAGCAGCGCTCCGGCCGGCAACCCTATGCGCAGCCCTCGATATCCGGGCAGCGGCAGGCCGGGGACCAGCGTCGTCCAGGGATCATTATCGCGGGCGGCGAGATCGGGGCTTTGCCGCGGGCGTACGATAGACACCGCATGCCCCTGCGAGCGTAATCCTTTAACCCAGCGTTCAAGGGTCATCGCGACTCCGTTGATTTCCGGCGGATAGGTTTCGGTCACGATGCAAACATGCCGGCGTCCGACTCTGGGCTGCTCCGATCTCTCGTACATGACCATGGCTTCCACGGTCTCCCCGCGCTGACGATCGCCGAATGAAATTAAAGTTGCTGCAGTGTTAGATTACTCCGACAATGTTTCGTCTCGGTTACGAGTCGGCTAAGGCAAGATGTAATGACGGAAGTCTTTTTCACGCAACGCTCGGTAAAACTGACGGTCCTCTACGGGCAGCCGCGGTGACCTGGAAAAATTCTTCAAGAGGCATAAACTGTGGCTCTCGCCAGCGGCCGGAATGTTGCCGGCGGCGAGTTTCTATGCTGCCGCGCCCTACAATCCGCCACTCCGCCCTTAAAACCCGCCTGCTCGGCATCCTCATCGCCACTCTCGGCGCCTGGACCTCTCCGGCATCCGCCGAAGACTGCAAGGTTTTGGAAGACTTCTCTTCGTCCGCGCCGAACGAATTTCCCAAGGACTGGACGCCGCGCGATAAATCCGGCAGCGCCGTTTATACCGTGCGAAAGGAAGACTCCAGGGCCTTTGTACGAGCCCATGCCGAAGGCCCCAAGGCGAAAGGCAACGGCATCGAGGCGGACCGACCGGTGATTTGGGACATCGAAAAATATCCCGTCCTTCGCTGGCGCTGGCGCGCGCGCGTCTTTCCGACCGGCGCCGACGAGCACAAGGGCAAGGAGGACAGCGCGCTCGGCATCTACGTCGGCTTCTGCCCGCCGCAGGACCAGGCATTTTGCGAGCGCTCGGTCAAAGGCCAGCTCGGCTTCACCGACACTCTATCGATGACGAAAGCCTTGTTCTCCAAAGGCATCGGCTCGCTCAAATACATCTGGAGCGAGCGTCTGCCGAAGGGCTTCGAATTCGAGCGCTCTCGCAAAACCGTGAAAGTCCTGGAGAGCGGCCGGCCGGCGAACCCCGATCAATGGGTCGAGGAGAAGGTCAACGTCGCGTCGGATTACCGCAAACACATCGGCGCCGGCAAGCTCCTGAACCCGATCGGACTCGCGATATTGACGGATGCAGACGATACGCAATCCGCGGCCGAGGGGGATTACGCGGACTTTCGCATCTGCACCGAGTAACCCCTTTTCCTTATCGCGACGCACGCTACGAGGCCCGAGGCTATCTTGAAGAAATTGTAGATTTCACTAGAATTTGAGGGGAGATCGAGCGTGGCTTCACACACCATCTTATGAGCCGAACAAAGCTACGTGGGGCGGTGGTTGGGTACGGTTTTATCGCGTCTTCAGGCCACATTCCCGCCTATCTCAAGCGGAGTCAGGATTTCGGCGACGTCGAAATCCTGGCGGTGGCGGACGTCTCTCCCGAGCGCCGCAGGCTCGCCAAACAGGCCCTACCCCGCGCCCGGAGCTACGGCAACTACGAAGCTTTGCTCCACGCCGAGGCCGCCAACCTCGATTTCATCGATATCGCCACACCGCCGCTGTATCACGCGGCGATCGCCGACGCGGCGCTCAGCGCCGGACTGCACGTCCTCTGCGAAAAGCCGCTGACTTTTACCGTCAATGAGGCGCGTTCACTGCTGAATCACGCGCAAACCGCCGAGCACGTGCTGTATCCGTGCCATAACTACAAGCACGCGCCGATGATCAAGAAAATTCGCGAGATCGTCCGCTCCGGACGCATCGGCAAGGTGCGCGCCGTGGCGCTCAACACCTACCGCGACACGCACGCGAAAGGCGTCGCCGAGTGGAACTCCGATTGGCGCCGCGAGCGGCGCTACAGCGGCGGGGGTATCGGCGTCGATCACGGGAGCCACAGCTTTTACCTCGCCTTCGACTGGCTCGGCTCGTACCCGACCGCCGTCACCGCGAAGGTGAGCAACCTGCAGCCCGGCCGCTACGACACCGAAGACGATTTCACGGCGATCGTGACCTTCCCGACCGGCCTAGCGCACGTGCATCTCACCTGGACGGCGGGGACGCGCCGGCTCGTCTACAGCCTGCACGGCGAAGCCGGCGTGATCACGATGCACGACGACGATCTCTCGATCGAGACGGCGGACGGCGAAGTCGAGAGACTTACGATGCCGTCGCATTTCGCCGACTCGAGCCATGCGAGCTGGTTCAACGCGCTCTTCGACGATTTTCGCGAGGCGATCGAGTGCGGCGATTTCGCCGGCAAAGAGGCCGAGCAGGCGGTGCTCTGCGTGCAGGTGATCGACACCGCCTATCGCTCGGCGCGCGAGGAATCGCGCGAGCTGCCGATCGCCGATTAGACAACGCCGCCGTCTGCGCTAGGTAATTGCAATTTGGCGCCGCCGGCACGGATGGGCCCACGGAGCAGATCATGAACGCCGATGGCAAATACGCCTTGATTCTCACCCTGGTGATTTTATCGATCGCCGCTGCTTACGTTCTGAGGCTCGTCGTCAAGGGGCGCGCCCGCTTCGACCGCACCGAACGGCAAGGCGGGAGCTGGCTGCTCGGCAAAGGCATCATGGAGCTCGGCTACTGGGGGTTTCTCCCGGCGGCCCGCCTGCTCGTATCGCTGCAGATCAGCCCCAATCAGGTGTCGTGGGCGTCGCTCGCCTTCGGCTTCGCCGCGGGCGCCTGTTTGAGCGTGGGCCATTTCGGCTTCGCGGCCGTCTGCGCGGCGCTTTCCAGCATCCTCGACTGCCTGGACGGCATGGTCGCGCGCATCGCCAACGCCGCGTCGGAGCCCGGCGAGCTGCTGGACGCCACCGTCGACCGCTACGCCGAATTCTTTTTTCTCGCCGGCCTCATAATCTACTACCGCGCGCATCCCGCGCTTCAGCTGCTCGCGCTTTTCGCGCTGCTCGGGAGCTTCATGGTGAGCTACTCGAGCGCCAAGGCCGAAGCGCTCAACGCCGAGCCGCCGCGCGGCAACATGCGTCGGCCTGAGCGCGCCGTCTATCTCGGCGGCGGCGCCATGCTATCGGCGATCACGATGCCTTGGCTGGAATCGCCGCGCGACGGCGCGATCGCCATTGGCTACCCGATGGTCGTCGCGCTCGCCGTCGTCGCGGTCGCCGCGAATATCTCTGCGGTCGAGCGCTTCTGGTCGATCGCCAGAACGCTGCGCGCGCGGGAGAAGCCTGCCGCGAAAACGATCGCGGAGGCGAGCGAAGAGGCCGCCATCGAAGCGCCGGAGCCGCGCCGCTCCGCCGGCATGGGGCATTCGCGATGAAACACCGGCTGCCGCCGCCGCTCATGGTCTCGCTCCGGCGCTCTCAGGTCGCGTCGCTCACCGCGACGCTGGTCGACTTCAGCACGATGGTTTCGCTGACCGAAGTCGCCGGCGTCTGGTACGTCGCGGCGACGGCTACCGGCGCCTTTATCGGCGCCGTGGTCAATTTCCTTCTCGGTCGCCATTGGACTTTCACCGCCGACCATGAAGCCATTCACGGACAGGTCGTCCGCTACGCCGTGGTCTCCGCCGTGAGCCTCGGGCTTAATACGGCCGGGGTGTACCTGCTGACCGATCGCGCCCATCTGCATTACGCGCTGTCTCGGGTCATCGTCGCGATGTCCGTCGGCCTTCTGTTCAATTTTCCGCTACACCGCCACTTCGTCTTCAACCGACAAACCTACGCCTGACGCTACCAGTGGGCCAGCAGCCTAAGAAGCAAAAACCGCACATTGAAACTCCAATTCCGGGGCCGAAAAGCCGCGCGCTGCGAGCGCGCGAAGACGAGCATCTCGCGCCCGGGCTGCAGGGGTTCGCGCTCTACGCGGGCATCGCGGTCAAAGAGGCGCGCGGCAGCGCGGTGACGGACGCCGACGGCAACACGCTGCTCGATCTCATCGGCGGCATCGGCGTCAACGCGCTCGGACACAGCCATCCGGAATACGTCAAGGCGGTGCAGGAGCAGGTCGCGCAAGCGTCGGTCGGGAGCTTTACGAGCGCGGCGCGCGTCGAGCTTTTCGAGCGCCTCGCCGCGCACCGTCCCGCGCCGTCGCTCCACCGCGCGCAGCTCTATTCGGGCGGCGCCGAGGCGGTCGAGTCGGCGCTCCGCCTCGCGAAGTCGCACACAGGCAAATTCGAATTCGTCAGCTTCAGCGGCGGATTTCACGGCAAGACGATGGGCGTGCTCTCGCTGATGGGCTCGGATTTCAAGAACGGCTACGGGCCGATGGTGCCCGGCGCGCACATCGCCCCCTACGGCGACTGCTACCGCTGCCCGTTGAAGTTGAAATATCCCTCCTGCGGCCTCGCCTGCGTCGAGGCGACGCGCGCCGGGGTGAAGCAGAGCAGCTCCGGCGCCGTCGCAGCGTTTCTCATCGAGCCGATGCAGGGCACCGCCGGCAACGTCATTCCGCCGCCGGAATATTTGCCGGCGATCAAGGAGGTCGCGCGCGAGTTCGGCGCGCTGCTCATCACGGACGAGATGATCACCGGCTTCGGCCGCACGGGAAAATACTGGGCCGCCGACCATACCGGCGTCGAGCCCGACATCGTCGCGATCGGCAAGCAGTTCGGCGGCGGCTTTCCGGTCAGCGGCATTATCTCGAGAGACGAGATCGTCGAGTCGAAGCCGTGGGCCAATCCCTCAGGCTCCTCTTCGAGCTACGGCGGCAACCCGCTCGCCGCGGCGGCGGCCGCCGCCGCGCTCAGGATCATCGACGACGAAGACCTCGTCGAGAACTCGCGCCGCGTCGGGGCGCACTTTCTAAAACTTCTCTCGGATTGGACCGAGCGTTATCCGTTCGTCGGCGACGTGCGCGGCGCCGGGCTCTTCATCGGCATCGATCTCGTGCGCGACAGGAAAAGCAAGGAGCCGCTTACCAAAAAAACCTGCCGGCGCATCTTCGACGAATGCCTCCGCCGCGGGCTTCTCACCATGACGTATACCCCGCGCGTCCGCCTCCAGCCCGCGCTCACCATCGACGAAGAAACGGTCGACACCGCCGCCGGCATCCTCGCCGAAGTCTTCGATCTGATCGCGGCCGAAGGCTGCTGGAAGTAAATCCCGCGAAAGCGGGGAATCCTATCTAAATTCATAAACTTTTAGCTTGACGCTAATTCAGCCTTGGTCTATAGCCAAGTTTTTAGCGACGAGTGCAGTTTCGCGGACACGCCGGGCATCCGTGTCGATTGAGCCCGTGAAATCTCTCGATAGCTTCGAATGGGCATCCCTGTCGTCAGCCGCGGAGGATCCCATGAACAGTCTCTTCAAGGCCTCCAGCAATTAC
Source organism: Binatia bacterium (assembly GCA_035259465.1). Classification (GTDB taxonomy): domain Bacteria; phylum Desulfobacterota; class Binatia; order UBA9968; family UBA9968; genus JAJPJQ01. Next base: position 13,823 of record DATFWH010000415.1, on the reverse strand, counting down.
CCTTCTCTTTCGCTCAAAGATCTGCTTCAGGCGCGCGACCTGTTTCACTATCACCTTATGAGCAAGAAAAACGTCGTCGCTACGGCCGTGGGGCTGTATCGCATCCGGCGCGAAGACCCGTGGCCGTCGCGGGACAATCCGCAGGGCGGTGATCGCCGGAAGCAAAAGCCGCGCAGAACGCTCTTCAATTCGGAGATCCGCGCGTATTCCTGGCCGTGCATCTATGTCTTCGTCTCCTCGTGGGAGGAGGAGAACAAGCTCTCGGAGTCCAATCCGTCGGATGTGGTTCCCAAAACTCTCTATCTACCCGACGGCCGCACCGTGCCGGTCTGCGTCATCGAGGCGCGCAAGCAAGCCTACTCCGACGATCTTAAAGTCAGATTCGCGAGCGATTACGCCAGAAACCTGCTCGCGCCGGGCATTCCGATTCTCAACGAGGACGCCCAGGGGATGCGGCGCATCGCCACCGCGGGCTGCATCGCCAAGGACGGCGAGCGCTACTACGTCTTGACCAACAGGCACGCGATCGGCGCGGAGGGGACGCGCATCAACGGCATCAAAGGCTACCGCGAGATTCCCATCGGCGTCACATCGAGCAAAGGCGTGACGCGCAAGGAGTTCAAGGACGTCTACCCGCACTTTCAATCGGAGTACCAGTACCTGCTCATGGATATCGGCCTGGTGGCCGTCGACGACATCACGCAGTGGAAGACCGCGGTCAAAGGAATCGCGCCGATCGGGGAGTTCCTCGATTTGTACGACAACGCTTTTACCTTGCGCCTGATCGGCCTCAAAGTCGTGGGGCAATCGGCGATTAGCGGTTTGCTCCGCGGCGAAATCCACGGCTTGTTTTACCGCTACAAAGCGATGGGCGGCTACGAGTACCTTAGTGACTTTCTCATCGGCCCCGAAACCGCGCCGCTGGCCTACGGCCGGGGCGTCGAAGAAAAGAAAGGGCGAAACGTCGGCTTCGCCGTGCATCACGGCGATTCCGGCACGCTGCTGTTCATCGAGCATGAATCCGCGCCCGATGAAAAAAAATACTCCGACGAGAAAGAACTCGCCTACCTGCCCTTCGCCGTCCTATGGGGACGGCACGAATTCATCGAGCAGGACGGCCGCAAAGCGCAGCCGTTCGCGCTCGCGACCGCGCTCAGCACGGTTCTGGAAGAGCTCGAAATCGATTTCGTTCGCGACATCAATCTCGACGACGACTTCGTCTGGGGATATGTCGGTCACTACGCGATCGGCGCGCTGCTCGGGTTCACGGTCGATCTTCTGGGCTCGCCCAAGCTCAGGGATTTCATCGGGAAAAACGCCTCGCTCTTGTCGCTCGACGAGAACTCGATCATCGGCAACGATCCGAAAGTCATCGTGAAAGACGCCGACGGGAACTACGATCCCAATTCGCCGCAATTCGTTCCACTCGCCGACGTGCCGGACAACGTTTGGAAGAACAATGTGAACTTCTACATGGTGCCCGGACCGGACGGCCAGAAGCACCGGGTCGTGGGCCCCGGCGCCCGCGGCGACCGCGATAACGCGAACCACTTCGCCGACGTCGATCTGCCGTACAAAGGATTCGCCACCTTTCTCGACTTCAATCTGAGCGACCTTGAACACAACCTGAAGCCGTCCGTGTGGCTCGACTACTACGCCTCGGTGAAACCCAAGTACGACCAATGGGCGGTGGCGCTGAACGCGGGCCACGCCCCCGCCTACAAGCACTGGGGGGCGTTGCCTTTCAGGGTGCAGCAGCTTTTCTCGATCATGGTCAAGAGCGCTCACGACCAGAAGCAGGCGGAATTCCTGTGCAGCGGCGGCGTGCTGATTCACTACATCGGCGACGTCTGCCAGCCTCTGCATTCGTCCTATCTCTCGCAAGGCGATCCGGACGATCTCATCCCCAAGCCGCAAGCGGCCGGGAAAAAAATGCGGGCCGACGGCGTCCACGTCGGTTACGAAGATGACATGGTGAACCACGGCTACTCGGACGAAAACCTGATCGCGAAACTGAAAGTCGAGATCGCGCGGCAGGAATCGGACGCCGCGGAGAAGATTCTCCCGATCAAAAACGCCTTCGATGCGGCGAAAGCGGTGATCTATCTCATCGACGCAACCCATAAGACGCTGGCGCCGCGCGACATCGTTGCGAAATGGGTGGAGGTAAGGTCCGAGGCTAAAAAGCAAAGAGATCTCGATATGTGGAACGCCTTCGGAACGAAGACGATCGAGTGCATGGCGCGGGGCAGCAGGTACCTCGCGCAGATCTGGCAGGCCGCGTGGGAGCAGGGACAGGGCGATCAAAAAATCGGCGCCGGAGGCGTGGTCGCGGCGTCGGAGATCGAGGCGCTCTACAACTCCGAATTCGCGCCTTCGCTGCGGTTAAACCAGTACCACTTCGCACCCTAACTGCTTTTGTTCATCTCTTCTCCTGCATGAAAAGAAGTGGGCGGCCCTTAAATCCGCACCGGCTCGCTCGCCGCGACCGGCAACGAGTCCTTCTCCTCCACCACGGAAATATCCGATCGCGTGTCGGCGCCGAGCGCCTGGACGACGCGGTTCATGTAGCAGAAGAAGCCTGCAATGTGCGCGGCGTCCAGAATCGCGCGGTCGGAAAAGCCCGCGGAGCGCAGCCGCGCGATGTCGTCGGCGGCGACTCCACGCGCGTCGCGCGTCACTTCTTCGGCAAAGGACAACAACTGCATCATCTCGGGGCCAACCGGAGCCTTGCGGTAATCTTCCATCAGCGCGTCGGCCAGTTTCGCGTCTTTCAGCTCTTGACGGAGAAACTCTCCGTTGGATTCCGTTCAATAGAAGCAGTTGTTCACCCGCGACGCGACGATGGCGATCATCTTCCGCTCGGCGCGGCTGAGCGGCGACGGCCCCTCCATCAGCGTGCGGAAGAGCGGCCCCAGCGTTACCAACAGTCTCGGGTGCAGGCTCGACACCTTGACGATATTCGGCACGCGCCCGCGCGTCCAGCGCATCACCCGGTAAACCCAGGCCAGCAAACCCTGCGCTTCGCTCTCTTCGAACGTTTTGATCCAGGCCATTTTTCGACCCTCCTTTCAGACGCTTCTATGAATAAGACCTAGCACGCGGAAAAACGTCCACAAGTCGACTGAAAGATTATTTAGGAACGGTAAGTGATGCTTGCCGGAGATGAAAAAGTGCTAGCTTCTTACTTCGCCATCATCTCTTCGTAAACCTTTAGATACGACTCACACAGAAATTTCGGCGTGAAGCGCTCCGGCAGGCCGTCGGAATCTTTCCGCGGCCGGCGCAGCGCCTCGATCACCGCGCGGGCGAGCGCCGCGGGATCGTCGGGCGGGATCAGGAATCCCCTGCCCTCGTCAAGAATCTCCGGCACGCCGCCGACACGGCTCGCGACCACGGGCTTGCCGAGCAGCATCGCCTCTTTGACGACGGCGGGCGAAGACTCGCTCTTTGTCGGCAGGACAGAGACGTCGAGCGCGGCGGTGATGTCGACGATGTCTTCGCGGAAGCCCAAGAGCCGCACCGAGCGCTCGAGGCCGCGGCTCTTGATCAGCTCGCGGACGTGCCGCTCCAGCTTCCCCGGCTTGCCGACGAGGATGAACAGCGCGTCGGGAAATTCTTTGAGAATCTCCGGGACGGCGTCGAGGAGAACCAGCGGACCCTTATCCTTAACGATGCGGCCGACGAGGCCGATCAAAGGCGTCGTGCTCGTAATGCCCAGCTCCCGGCGAATTTTCTCCGGATGGCGCGGGCCGGCGAAGCGGTCGATGTCGACGCTCGAATGAATGACGGTCGCTTCGCTTTCTTGAAGGATTCCGGCTGCGAAAAACGGCCGGTAATTCTCCAGCGCCGCGCCGCTCGTCAGAACGATGCGATCGATCCCGTAGCGGTAGATCCAGCGGTTGAACGCGTGAAAGCGCACGCGCTTTACGTTGTGCCGGGTGAGCAGGATCGGCTGCTTGAGGCGGAAAACCGTGCGCGCCAGCGCCATGCTCCACATGTCTCTCGAGCCGTGGGTGTGAACCAGATCGAAATCCTCCGCGCGGACGAACCCGCCCAGCGCGGCGATGTCGCTAAAAAACTGGAACGGGTTTTTCGTGTTGCGAAACTCGACATCGGTGAAGACCGGAATGCCCGCGGCGCGCGCGCGGCGCGCCAGCGCCGACACCTCCGGCGTCGCGATCATGACGGTATGCCCGCGTTTCACGAGCTCGCGCGACAGCATGAAGGTCCGGCCGGTCTCGCCCGACCAGAGGTGGTGAAAGTTCGTTTGCAGGATTTTCAGAGACTCACCCGAAGAACGGAAATTGATTCAATATGCTCCCGCTACTCTCCCCGCATGCGCGAGTAAAGGCCGCCGACGAGCGGCCGCGAGTAGATGCCCATGCGCGAGAGGAGCCACGCGGGACGTTTCGGCTTCACTTCCAGGCGCTTGATCTCGGAAAGATCTCCCGGCACTGAATTTGCGCCACGCCGCGTGGTGAACAGCCCCTCGTAGCCTAGCGAGCGCGCGAGACGAATCGCTTCTTCGTCGTACTTCCCCTTCGGCCAGGCGAGATGGCGGCAGCGCGTCCCGAGGCGGCTATCGATCAGCTCCCGACTAGCGGCGAGATCGCTTGCGATCGCCTCGGCGCTGTTCTCGGATACGCGGCAACGCAGATGCGTATGTGTATGTGACTGCACATCTATCACACCGTCCCGCGTCATCGTCTCGACTTCACCCCAGGTGAGCGCGCACTCGGCTTCCGCGCCGTGGCGCATCAGCGCCGCGGTCGCGTCGTCATGGTCGGGGATAAAGACGCCGGGCTCCCGGCGGTCGCTGCGGTCGGCCACCCACGAGGTGACGAGGAACAAGCAAGCGCGCGCGCCGTAGCGCTTGAGCACCGGATAGGCGTGCAGCCAGGTGTCGAGATAGCCGTCGTCGAAGGTAATCAGCACAGGCCGGCGCGGCGCTTGGCGCTCAGCCCGAATGATCGATGCGAAGTCCTCGGCGTCAAGAAAGGTATAGCCGCGCTCGGCGAGCGCGGCTATCTGCTGCTCGAAAATCCGCGGCGATACGGTAACGAGATCGCCTTCGTGGTCGTTCACGTGATGATACGTGAGAACGAGGACCGATCGCTTCATCGTGCGTCAACGATACCAAGGGGTCGGGAGGGCTGCAAACTACACCAGCGCGGCTACGGACAACGCGGCGGTATTTGACAGGTCTTGATAAGCGATGTAGGTGGTTGACTGAATTCGCCGGGCCGCTTCCAACCCGGGAATAAAAGGACAGCGATGGGACTATTGGACGGCAAAGTCGTGATCGTGACCGGCGGCGGCCACGGCATCGGGAAAGCCTATTGCCTGGGGGTCGCGCGCGAAGGCGGCACCGCCGTCGTCGCCGATATCGACGGGCACGCCGCCGAGGGTGTCGCTAGGGCGATTCAGGACAGCGGCGGCAAGGCGCTCGGCACAAAAGTCGACGTGTCGAATTTTGCGAACTGCCGGGAGATGGCGCAGAAAACGCTCGACGCCTACGGTAAGATCGACGGCTTGATCAACAACGCGGCGATCTTCATGAGCGTGCCGGCGGAAAAAGGAAGCTGGCAGGACATTGCCGAAGAAGCCTGGGATAGAATGTTCGCCGTGAACGTCAAGGGCCTGTGGCTCGCGAGCCGCGCGGTGGTGCCGGCGATGCAGCAGCGCAAGCAAGGCAGCGTCGTCAACATTTCTTCGAACATGGCTTTCAACGGCGGCTTGACGATGATGCACTACGTGACTTCGAAAGCCGCGGTCATCGGCTTCAGCCGCGTGCTCGCGCGCGAGCTGGGGCCGGACAACATCCGCGTAAACACGCTCGCGCCGGGCGCGACGATGAGCGAGGAAAAGGCCACCGAGGCGGCGCTCAAAAACTACGAGCGCTCGGCTTCGACGCGGATTCTCAAACGCATCGAGCAGCCGGAGGACCTCGTCGGCACGGCGCTGTATCTGTTGTCGGACCTGAGCGCTTTCGTGACCGGGCAGACGATTCTCGTCAACGGCGGCGCTGTGCTGCATTAGGTACGGAGGAGCACATGGGATGGATCGATGCCGATGCTCACGTGGTCGAAAGCCCACACACCTGGGACTACCTGACGCCCGCGGAACAAAAATTCCGCCCGATGCTGTTTCAGCCCGAAGACGGCAGCCAGCGGGCGCACTGGGTGATCGACGGCAAGATTCGCGGCCTGTTCCGCTTCCTCAACAGCAAAGAAGATCTGGAAAAGCGATCCGCCGAGCTCGGCCGCGACATGGCGACCACGCAGGCGACACGCGACCTCGCCGACGTCCGCGCCCGCATCGACCACATGGACGAGCTTGGCATCGACATTCAGGTTATGTACCCGAGCATTTTTCTCGATCAGTGCACCGAGCGGCCGGACATCGATATCGCGCTCTGCGGCGCCTATAACCGCTGGCTGGCGGATGTCTGGAAAGCCGGCGACGGGCGCCTGCGCTGGATGGCGCCGCTGCCGCTCCTCAGCATGCCGGACGCGCTCGATCAGCTGCGCTTCGCCAAGGAGAACGGCGCGTGCGGCGTCTTCATGCGCCCTCTGGAGGGAACGCGGCAGATCAGCGATCCTTATTTTTTCCCGTTGTACGAGGAAGCGCAGAAGATCGGCTTTTGCATCGGGCTGCACCAGTCCAACGGCAGCGCGGCGGCGGTCGACATGATGGTCAATCCCGACGGCAGCCGCGATTTTTTCAACCAGTATCGCATCTTCAACGTCGGCGCGCTGTTCCGCATCATCAACTGCGGCATTCCGAAGCTCTTCCCGAAGCTGCGCTTCGGCTTCATCGAGACCGCGGCGTCGTGGGTGCCCTGGGTGGTCTACGAGCTCCGCCGCCGCCTCGACAAGGTCGGCAACCGCCTGCCCGACGATCTGCTCGAGCGCTGCGGCATCTTCGTCACCTGCCAGATCGGCGACGACGTGCCGTACCTCATCAAGAGCTGCATGGGCGAGAATACTTTGATGATCGGCACCGACTACGGCCATGCCGATTCGTCGACGGAGCTGGGCGCGCTGACGACGCTCAGAGACAGCGGCGGCATCTCCGCCGCACAGCATAAGAAGATCGTCGAGGACAATCCGAGGAGATTTTACGGGCTGGGTTAAGACAGGGAGTAAGCCTAATCTCTTCGAAGGGACGGCCGAACGGCCGTCCCTTTATTTTTTGTAGAGCTGTCTGAAGAACCCTGAAGCTTCCAGCTCCTGGACGAGGCTCATATCGACGAAGCTTTTCGGATCGGCCGCCGCCGCTTTCGGCGTCCGCGGCGCCATGTCGTCGAGCAGGGTTTTGACGCCTTCGGTGTTTGGATACGGCACTTCAGGAAACGCCGCGCTGAACGCGCGGTAGGCGCGCTCCAGCCCTTCGGGATCGTTGACCTTGAGATTTTTGCCTATCAAGGCCTTGGTCTCTTCTTTGTTCGTCTTGATGAAGTGCAGCGCTTCGGCGAAAGCGCGCACGACCTTGACGACGAGCGCGCGGCGCTCCCTCACCGTCTTTTCGCGCGTGACCACCGCGTTCACATGATAGGGAATTTTGAGCGGGCCGATGTCCGCCAAGTCTCTGAAACCCATCTTCTCGGCTTCCCTGACCAGCGGCTCGCTCAGCAGCGTGAACTGGGTGACATTGCGCGACAACGCGGCGAGGCGCTGCGGGTTTTCGCCGGTGGCGATGATCTTCGTGTCTTTCTCGGGATCGATGCCGAAGCGCCTGAGCGCAAGTCGCATCGTCATATCGGAGGTCGTGCCCAGGCGGTTCACGCCGCCGATCTTCCCCTTGAGCTGCTCCATGCTGGAAATCTCCGCGATCGACACGATGTGATCGATGAACCACGGCAGGTTGGTCGAGACCATGATCGCATCGGCGCCGGCGAGGCGCGAGGTTACGAGCGTCGCCGAAGGCGCGATGATGAACTCGACCTCTCCCGTGAGCAGCGCCTGGATGGTGATCGTGCTGGCGCTGATGGCGATGACTTCCGCGCTGAGCCCGTTCTTCTTGAAGAAGCCCTTTTGATCCGCAACCCAAATGGGCGTGTTCGACGGCGAGGTGCCGGCCCACGCCATGCGCATCCGCTCCTGCGCCGGCACGGTCCCGGCGCACAGCAGGGTCGCTAAAACCGTCGCTATCGTTACGGGCAGCAGCCGCTTCATGGATCGGCACCAGACGCAACGCGGTACAAGGACGCGGAGATCATATCCACGTCTTCGCCGGGACGTCAATGTCGGCTAGCGGCCAACTGTTGGCTCCTTTTGTCGGTTGGTTTTTTCACCCTTGCAGGGTTTCTGCCGCCCTTGTAGATTGCCGCCAGAGTAGTCATGCCGATACCCGCGTCTTGAGATCATTTCGTGGCGCCGGGCGAAGATGTCGTCCGGCAGGAGGAGTCAAGGAGGCTTTGCCATGAACGATGCCTGCAAGCGATGGGTCCCGCCTTCATGCGCGTCGCGCCGAGTACGAAACGCTTTGATCGTGCTTGCGCTCGCGCTGCTTTGCGCGCCGCCGTCGGTCCATGCCCAGGCGCTGAAAAAAGTGCCCGTGCCCTTCTCGCCGGTCGGCATAAACAGCCTGCCTCTGTTCGTGGCGCGGGAAGCGCGCCTGTACGAAAAAAACGGCATCGACGTCGATATTATATTCATCGGCGCTTCGTCGGCTTTGTTTCAAGCGATGCTCTCCGGCGCCGCGGACATGGCCGGCTCCGGCGGGCCGGCGGTCATCTCGAATGTCTTGAGAGGCGGCGACATCATTCAAGTCGCGGCGACGGTGCCGCGCTTCACGCAGTCGATCATGACAAAGCCGGAGATCGCGAAACCGCAGGATCTCGCCGGAAAAAAGGTGGGCGTGAGCCGTTTGGGCACGGTGACGCATTTCGCCTTGCAGACGGCGATGGATATTTACGGGCTTAAGGGGGTCACCATCCTGCAAATGGGCGGTCAGCCGGAGGAAGCCGCGGGACTCGTAAACGGCACCATCGACGGCGCCGTGGTCAGCCCGCCCTATAATTTTCAGTTGAAGCAGCAGGGGTTTAACGAGCTCGTGACGCCTGCCGATCTGCAAAAAGGCGGCGCCAATTTCATCACCAACGGCATCGTCGCGAAGCGCTCGGCCGTGGAAAAAGATCCCGACGCGCTGCTGCGACTGATCAAAAGCGTCGCTCAGGCGACGAAATTGATCGCCACGGACAGGGAATTCACGAAAAAAGTGATGAACAAATGGATGCCCGTTAAGGACGCCGTTTTGATGGACCGCATCGCCGTCTTTGCCGCGGAGAGCTTCGCCAAAGAGCCGCTCGTTCCCGAAGCGGCGATCCGGGACATCGTCAAGGAATTGGTGCAGGCGAATTTAGTCGATGCCAAAGCCGCCGCCGCGACGCCGATGAGCGCCTATTACGACAATCGGTACGTTGAGGAATTGAGGCGCTCGGGATTTTTCACCCAGCTGTGGAAATAGTCCCGCCGCGCGCCGGCGCGTTCCACGTCTGCACCGCCGGCGCCTCGCCGTAGTAGCCGAGGACGCTGAGCGTGGATGTGTCGAGCAGGAAATTCTCGCCCGCGCGCGCCGGGAGGCCGACCCAGCGGGAGACGAATACTCGCAATATGTGACCGTGCGCGAAGAGCACGACGTTTCCTTGGACCGCGCGGACCCTGGCGATGACCCGGTCGGCGCGGGCCGCGACCTCGCCGGGCGCTTCGCCGCCGGGGCAGCCGTCGCGGAAAATCACCCACCCCGGTCTTTGCGCCTGAATCTCCGCCGACGTGCGCCCTTCGTATTCGACGTAATTCCACTCGCATAAATCCGCATCGATCTCCGCGCGCGGGCCGAGACCCGCGAGCTCGCACGTCTCGCGCGCGCGCCGGAGCGGGCTCGTCAGAACCAAATCGAACGACTGCGCGGCGAGTGCGGGACGCAGCGCGCGCGCCGCCGCGCGGCCGTTCTCCGTCAGCGGCAGATCAGTCGTTCCCGTGTGGCGGCCGCTCCGGCTCCACTCTGTCTCGCCGTGCCGCAACAGATAAATTTTCTGCGCTTTCCCCGCCATCGGATTCCGCTTCACGCCGTCCGGCGCGCGTAGCTCTGGGTCAGCATTTCCCACTGGTGCCCATCGGGCTCGTTCCAGTAAACGATCCTGCCGCCGTGCTGCGCGTCAATCTGGAAATCGACCGGTCCGTGGACGTTGCTCCGATACGGTATCCCCGCCGCCTTGATGCGGCCGAGGATGGCGTCGAATTCTTTCTCGCTCACGCGAAAGCAAAAATGAATCAATGGAAACGGCTCCATCCATTCGTCGAAATCGAGCGTCAAGCCGTCGTTCAGATAGACCGGCGCGAACGGCCCGACGCCGCTCTCCGACCACGGGACACCGAGCAGTTCGGCCAAGAATTTCGCCGACGCAAGCTTATCGCGCGCCGGCACCATAATGTGATCGAGATGAACGGTCATCGTGCTCTCCTGTTCCAGTCAAAGCATGTTCGCATTAACGCGGACGCGGCTCAAGCATCTCTCTTGCGGGCTCTCTCCCGCTGCTGCTAAGTTGCTCTGGGTCCATCATGAGATTCTTCATCAACATCCTGACCACTTATTTTCCGGACATCGATCCGCCGTACGACAAATACTACGAGCAGATTCTCGAACAGGTCGAGCTCGCGGAAGAGCTCGGCTGGGAATGTTTCATGCTCAACGAACATCACTTCCTCGGCTACGGCGGCCTGGTGCCCAATCCCGCTGCGCTGCTCGCCGCGGCGGCGGCGCGGACCTCCAAAATCCGTCTCGGCCCGTGCATCGCGATCCTGCCGCTGCGCCATCCGCTCACGATCGCCGAAGACTACGCGATGGCCGACGTGCTCTCAGGCGGACGGTTGGAATTCGGCATCGGCTCGGGCAACACCGATCTCGATTACCGCGTCTTCGGCGTCGATCGCGAGACCGACCGCCGGCGCTTCGAGGAAGCGTTCGAGATTATCTCAAACGCGTGGAGCCGCGAGCGCTCGAGCCACCGCGGCGATTTCTGGCAATTCGAAGAAATCGTCTTGTATCCGCGGCCGGTGCAGCAGCCGCTTCCGCCTATTTGGGTTGCCGGCACTTCCGCGCAGTCCCTCGAATGGGCCGGGCGGCGCGGCTTTCACATCATGAACGTTGCCCACCCTCACGCGCCGGAAAAAGTACGACTCGGCGTCGACGCGTGGAAGAAAGCGCTGGGCGGGGAGGGAATCGATCCGTCGACACGCCATTGCCAGCTCCACGTCCGGACGCACGTCAACGAGAGCGCCGAACGCGCGCGTGAAATCGCCACGGCCGCGATCGCGCGCTACGACGCGATCTCCCGCATCGGCCGGAAATCGTCCCTGACCGCGCGGCCGGACGAATATGATTGGGACGGCATGCTGGCGACCGGGCGCAACAACTACGGCACGCCGGACGAGTGCATCCGAAACATTCGCAACGCGATGCGGAATTATTACTTCGACACGCTCACCACGACCTTCAACTTCGGCGGCATCCCGCACGACGAAGTCGTGAGATCGATGCGCCTTTTCGCCAAAGAAGTCGCGCCGGCATTTCGCTGATCGGAGCCGCGTGACCGCTCTTGCAGCCCGCGTGCCGCGGCGATAGATTCCCCGTCATGCCGGTCGCCGAATCGCTGGATCACTTCGTCGTGCCGGTCGACGACCTGGTCGCCGCCGAAGAATTCTACGCGCGCGTCTTCGACGGCCGCGTCACCAAGCGCAACGGCTTGAATGTGCGGCAGCGGAAGCGCGGCGCGGTGCCGCACACGTTCATCAAGATCGGCGGCAAGCGCATGGGCGTCTATCTCCAGAGCGACCACCGCCCGGAGCCCGCGCGCACGCGCGGTCTCCCGACCTATTCTTTCACGACCACCGATGCAGGACTCGACGCGCTCGCCGCCGACCTCGATGAGATCGGCGCGCGCTACGAGCGCGTCGCGAACGCGCATCCGTTCGCGCGTGCGACGATCTTTTTTCACGATCCGGCGGGCAATCATTATGCGGTTTACACGCCCAAAGACGCGCGCACGAACGGCTCGACCGGGCGCATGACCGGCGTCGGCTATATCGAGCTCGAAGCGCCGTCGGTCGACGCATCCATTGCATTCTACGAGAAAGTCCTCGGCTTCGAGGTGCAGAGCCGCGCGAAAAACCAAGCGACGCTTAAAATGGCGAGCGGTCAGACGCTTATTCTGACTGAAGCGCCCTTTTCCCCCAAGGGCCTCGTCATGAGCCGCAAGGTGCCCGGGCCCCACATAGCCTTCTATGTCCGCGGCGCCAACTGGAAGGCGGCGCTGGCGCACCTGGAGAAGCTCGGCGTCGAGAACGGCGACCGCGGCGCCGCGAAGGAGCGCACCGGCACGGAGGGCGGCACGTACATGGACGACCCCGCCGGCTACGTGATCCAGTTCATCACCGACGGCATGGAGTAGCGGCTTCATGGACGCGGCACAAAAACGCGCGCGCCTGCGCGATATTCTGACGGACACCAACGGCGCGATCGCGCCGGGAGTGACGGACGCGTTCACTGCACGCCTCGCCCAGGACTGCGGCTACAGCGTCGCGCATCTTTCGGGCAACGCGATCCACAAAAATTTCTGCCTTCCCGACCGCAATCTCTTGGACGCCGCGCGCATCGCCGCGCGCGTCGCGGAGATCTCCGCCGCGGCGGACCTTCCGCTGATCGTCGACGCCGGTCCGATCTGCATCGACCCGGCCGCGCTCGGGCGCGCGATCGGCCTATACGAGAGCGCCGGCGCGGCGGCGCTCCGCTTCGAGGACAGTCTTTCCAACGAATACGGCGCCGATGCGGGCGCCCTCGCGATCGCGCCGCCGGCGCTCGTCGCAGAGCGCATCAAAGATGCCGCGAACGCGCGCCGCGACCGGGGGCTGGTGCTAATCGCGCGCTGCGATTCGCGCCCGCGGGAATCGATCGCAGAGGTACGCCGGCGGCTTGCCATATACGTCGAGGCGGGCGCGGACGCCGTCGGCGTCCAGCTCGACGATGCCGGGGAATTCCGCGAGATCGCCGCGCATGCGCCTGCGCCCGTCGTCACGCTGTGGCCGCGCCATAAAATGACCGCGTTCGAATTTCTCGGCATCGGAATCCGCGTCGCGCTTATGCCGTCGAGTCTGCCGCTCGCCGCGGCGGCGGCCATGCGCGAGATGCTTCTGGAATTGAAAGCGACCGGCGCCGAGCGCGCCTATTTCACGCGGCAGAAGGAATTCGCCGCGGCGGAAAAATGGTACAAGCGGCTCGGCTCGGCCAAGCCGCATTAGGAGAATCGATGCTCAAGGAAATCGGACTGCCGCAGGCCTATCGGGTCACGCCGACGGGCCTTTATCTCATCTCGACCGCCTACGAGGGAAAGCGCAACGTGCAGTTCGCCTTCCGCGCGCTCGGCCTCTCCGACGAGCCGCCGCTCATCGCGATCGGCATCCAGGCGGACAACTTCAGCCGGGAGATCATCCAGAAAAGCGGCGAGTTCGTTGTCAACGTCTGCTCCGAGAATCAGATCTTCGCCGTCGACAAGAGCCGCTCGCTCAGCGGGCGCGACATCGAGGATAAATTCGTCGCTCTCGGGCTCGAAACGCTGCCCGCGACACAGGTCAAGGCGCCGCTCGTCGCCGGCTGCCACGCGAACGTCGAGTGCAAGCTGGAAAAAGAAATGGAGCTGCCGGGATTGTATATCTTCGTCGGCCGGGCGATCGCCGCGCACCAGGACGATCAGTTGAAGCCGGTCGCGCGGCTCGCCGGCAAGAACTTTCGCATGGACGGGCCGATTTAACGGCGATGAA
>DATFWH010000414.1:0-4537 GCA_035259465.1 Binatia bacterium | reverse complement strand
CTCAAAGAAAAGGTCGACGCTCTTTTATCCGCGAGCCTGCCGGCCGAGCGCCAGGCGTCCGCGGTGCTCGCGCCGCGGGCGCTGCGCTATCTCGAGCCGCCGTTCGCGACCGAAGAGGTCGCCCGCCTGGCGCGGAAGTTCGCCGACACGCCTTTCCCGATTCTCATCGCGGCCGAGTCCGGCTGCGGCCAGGAGACCGTTGCGCGCGCGGTGCACGCGCTAGCGAACCTCTCCGGCGCATGGCTCTCGATCCATGCCGCCGAGGCCGCGCAGCTGCCGTCGCGCGCCGCGGCGCTGCCGCGCGGTCAGGGCGACGCGCCGCCGACCGTCTATATTCGCGACCTCGACGCGATGGACCTCGCCGCCCAGGCGGCGCTGTTGGATTTTCTGCTGGCCGAAGAGACGCGCGGCCGGGAGCTTAGGTTGATCGCCAATTCGCGCGCCGACCTGCTGGAAAGGGTCTATCGCGGCGAATTTCTCGACGCGCTTTACTACCGTCTCGCGACTCTGATCGTGAGAATTCCGCCGCTGCGCGATCGTCCGGCGGACATCCCGCTCATTGCCGAGCGCCTGGCCGAAGAATGCTCGGCGCGGCTCGGCGTTAAAAAGCCGCGATTCTCGGCGGCGGCGCTCGAACGGCTCAGGAATTATCTCTGGTTCGGCAACCTCGACGAGATGGAGAGCGTGATCGCGAGAACGCTCGCGCTGGGGGTGAAGGAGTTGATCGACGCGCCCGATCTCGTACTCGGCGAGCGGCCGCAGGCCTCCGAGGGCCCTGTTCATGAGCCGGCGCGGCCGATTGCCGCCGCTGTGGCTCGCGCCGAAGCGCCAAAGCCGCCGCCCGCGGCGGCCGCTCCGCTCAAGCCGCCGCCGGCCGCAAGCGATAAGCCGCGCGAGGTTTCGGCCATGAACAACGGCCACGCGCAGGAGCTCAAGATCTTGATCGGGGAGCTCGCGCACGAGCTCAAAAATCCCATGGTTACCGTGAAGACATTCTCGCAGCTCCTGGGCGATCGCTTCGACGACCCCGCGTTTCGCGTGCGCTTTCAGCAGACCGTCAACGGCGACATCCAGCGAATGGACGACCTGCTCGAATCGGTGATCGCGTTTTCCCACTTCGGCCGTCCGGAGAAAGAAAAGGTGCTGGTCTACGAGCAGCTGAGACGCGTGGAGGAGGAGCTGCTTCCGGACCTCATCAAGCGCGAGTCGGCTCTCCAGTGGGGCGAGCGGAGCGAAAAGGCCGCCGCTTTCGTCGACAAGACACAGTTTCTTTTCGCGTTCAAAAACATTCTGGCCGCGGTTCTCGGCCAGGTGAAAGCCAAGAGCGAGATTCAGGTCGATATCGATGAGCGGGGTGGGGTCAGTATCAGCTATGCGCGCGAGGCGCCGGGCGTCGGCGCGGTCGCCGAATACGTTGGCGCCGCCGGGGCGAACCGCGGCGAGGAAGCGCTGCCGCTCCGGCTCCTGCTCGCCAACATCCTGCTCGAGCGCAACGGCGGCGCCGTCACCGTCAAGCACTCCGAGGGTCAGAAATCACTGGTCTCCGCCCAGCTTCCTACATAAGATGCAAGGGGGTACGAACTGAAGCCATGAGCCAACAGTCGCTTTTAGTCGTCGACGACGAGATCGGCGTAAGGGAGTCGATCCGTCTCATCTTCAACAAGTCCCTGCGCTTGCACGAGGCGCGCTCCGGCGAAGAGGCGCTCCAGAAGGTGAAAGAGGAGACGCCCGACGTCATCCTGCTCGACATCATGATGCCGGGCTCCGACGGCCTCGAGACGCTGAAGAAGATCAAGGAGATTCATCCGGACGGGCAGGTGATCATGCTCACCGCGCTCAACACGGCGCGCACGGCGTTCACCGCCAAGGAGACCGGAGCATTCGATTACGTTACCAAGCCGTTCGACGTCGACGAGCTCCGATTGCGCGTCGACCGGGCGCTGGAAAAAAGCCACCTCGCGCACGAGATCGAGCGCCTGCAGGAGGAAGTCGGGCGCATGTACGGCATCGAGAACATCATCGGCAACTCCAAGCCGATGATGGATATCTACAAGACCGTTAGCCTCGTGGCGAAGCGCAAAAGCACCGTGCTCATCACCGGCGAGAGCGGCACCGGCAAGGAGCTCATCGCGCGCGCGATCCACTACAACAGCGACCGGAGGAATAAAGCCTTCGTCGTGGTCAACTGCGCCGCGCTGCCCGACAGCCTGATCGAGAGCGAGCTGTTCGGCTACGAGAAAGGCGCGTTCACGAACGCCTACCAAAAAAAGATCGGGCACTTCGAATCGGCGAACGGCGGGACGCTGTTTCTCGACGAGATCGGCGAGCTCAATCTTGGTACGCAGGCGAAGCTCCTGCGCGCGATCGAAACGGAGACGTTCATCCGCCTCGGCGGGAACGAGGAAAGCAAGGTGGACGTGCGCATCATCGCGGCGAGCAACCGCGAGCTCGAAAGGCTTTCGCGCGACGGCGGCTTCCGGGCCGATCTTTTCTACCGCCTGAACGTCGTCTCGCTCGGCCTGCCGGCGCTGCGCGAGCGGCGCGACGACATCCCTGTCCTGGTCGATCATTTCTTGAAGCTCAAGGCGCGGGAGAACCGCATAGTGGCGAAGCGAATGACCGCCGATGTCGTGGACCGCCTGGTATCGTACTCCTGGCCCGGGAATGTCCGCGAGCTGGAAAATTTGATCGAGCGACTGACCATATTGACCGCGAGCGACACTATCGTGCTCGGCGACCTCCCGGCAGAGATGCGCTCGGTCCAGCCGGCCCCCGGCGGCTCGCTGAAGGACGAGGTGCTGGAGGGTTCCCGCCCGCTCGGCGAAGCGGTCGACGAGTTCGAGCGCGCCATCATCTTAAAGGCGCTCAAAAAGACCGGCTTCAATCAAACCAAGGCCGCCGCGCTGCTGGGAACGAGCCGCCGCGTCCTGCGCTATCGCATGGAGAAGCTGCAAATCGCCGAAGAAGGTCCGGTCGAGGATGATTGCGCAAAGTTGTCCAGCTAGAGCCAAGTTTGTTGTGGTTTGATCATCGCTGCGCAGTAGTGCTCGCCTAGGGCTCCTGCCAGCATATTTCCGCCCTTTAACTTTGCCTTAAAATTCAGCCGCTTATCGGCCCACGCCGAACCGGGCCAAAGCGCCCCTTTTACTGCTTTCATGGCATATCGCTTGCTCAAGAAAAACTGGTCATGGAAGAACGTCCTAATATCCTCGTGGTCGACGACGAGATCGGCCCGCGGGAATCGCTCAAAATTATTCTCAAGCCGTACTACAATGTCTACGCCGTCGAGAAGCCGACCGAGGCGATCGCGATGCTCGAGCAGATCCCGGTCGACCTCGTTACGCTCGATCTCAAGATGCCGGGCATGTCCGGCACCAAGGTCCTGGAGAAGATCAAGCAACGCGACCCCGACATCGAGGCGATCATTATCACCGGCTACGGCTCCATGGACACCGCCATCGAGGGGCTGAGGCTCGGCGCTTTCGACTACATCTCCAAGCCGTTCGACGTCAATCACATCCTTACGCTGATCCGCCGCGCGCTCCAGCGGCGGCAGGCGAAAATGGAGCTTAAAAACGTCAAATCGGAGTTTCTCGCCAACATCTCGCACGAGCTGCGCACGCCGCTCAGCGTCGTCATCGGCTTCGTTTCTATCCTGCTCGACCAGCTGCTGGGTCAGCTGACCGAGCAGCAGCAGAAGATCCTGGAGCGCGTCTATAAGAACTCCGGCGAGCTCCTGGAACTCGTCGACAACGTGCTGTTCTTGAGCTCGCTCAACGCGGGCGAGGTGACGCTCGCCGCCGAGCCCTTCGACGCGCGTAAGATGCTGGATGACTGTCTCAAACGCTACGACGCCTTGGTGAGAGACAAGAAGATCACGCCGACGATCGACGCGCCCGCGCAATTGCCGAGTATCGGCGATGTCGCCAAAACGGCGCGCGTGGTCCAGAACCTCCTGCACAACGCCATCAAGTTCACGCCGCCGGGCGGGAACATCACTTTGAAGCTTCACGAGCTGCGCGCCGAGAAGCGCATGCAGATCGAAATCATCGACACCGGCCTCGGCATGCCGGAGCAGCACATCGAGCGGCTCTACGAGCCGTTCCAGCAGATGGACAGCTCGATCCGCCGCCAGTTTTCCGGTCTCGGACTGGGCCTCACCGTGGCGCGCCGCTTGACCGATTTCCTGGGCGGCAGCCTGCAGATCAAGAGCGGGCCGGACGTCGGCACCCACGTCGTTTTGAGTATTCCGCACGAGCTTGAGCGCGCGAGCGCGGTCGCGCGCCACACGGTGTGAATATGTTGCGAGAGACCGCCATGAATACCATTCTCTTGGTCGACGACAATCCGGACAGCCGGGAGATTTTAAGATTCCGGCTGTGGGATGTCGGCAGCTTCAACATCGCCGTCGCTTCGAACGGGCTCGAGGCGCTCGAGGTGGGCAACCTCGTCAGGCCGGACCTGATTTTTATGGATTTGCGGATGCCGTTGATGGACGGCTACGAGGCGACGCGCGCCCTCCATCAGACGGATTGGG
>DATFWH010000413.1:0-6341 GCA_035259465.1 Binatia bacterium | reverse complement strand
GGCGCTGACCGGCGACGAGGAAGTTATCGGTTTGTGAGACGCCGCTTTTTTTCCCGAAGTGCTTCCAGCCTTTTCATTTGGAGACGAATTTTCTCCGCCACCGCCGCCCTCGTCTTCGACAAGGCTGACGACGACCGGCGTCGTCTTCTCCGGCGCATTATGAAATACCGGATAGGCGAGCGCGGCCGCGTGCAGCGCGGCGGAGATGCAAAAAAAAGAAGCCGTTCTCATCGCCGACCATGGACGGCCTCGCGGAAACAGGGAACGAAGAGAAAAAACGATGGAACCTTTCTCTCTCTCCCGGAGAGGCCGGTTGAAAAGCTTTAGGCAGGTCTCCTGGCTCGGACTTATTCTACTCGCCGCGCCTTCCCATCCCTCGACTTCGCTCGGGACAGTGGCTTGAGCTTGCGGCTTTCGTCGCCCTTACAGTGGCGGGACCGCGCCGGATTCGCACCGGCTTCCCTGGAGCCTAAAGCGAAAGAAGAGATATATCGCCGACCGAAAGTTGTCAAGATGTTCACGCGCCGCGCAGGAACCAGATGACGAACGGCACGCTAACCAGGCACAAGACGGTCGAGAAAAATATGATCGAGGCCGCGAGCTCGGGGTCGCGGCCGTATTTTTCCGTCAGCATGAAGTTGATCACCGCCGACGGCAGCGAGCCGTAGAGGATGACCACCTGCCGGTTGACGCCGTCGATGCCGAGCAGGGCCGTGAAGAAATATGCCGCGGCGAAGCCGCCGCCGACGCGGATCGCCGCGCCGGCCAGCGAATGGCCGAGCGTGAGCGATCCGATCGAATGGAGACGATAGCCGAGGCTCACGAGCATCATCGGGATGACCGACAGCCCGAGCGCAGAAAGCGATTGAAAGACCGGCTCGGGCATTTTCAGCTGGAAAACATTACATGCGAGTCCCGCGACCGCCGCGTAGATCAGCGGCAGGCGAAAAATCTCGCCCGCGCCGGCGCCGCCGCCGATAAGATAGATGCCGAGCGAATTGTGCACGAGCGTGATCACGACATAGAACAGCGTGCCGCGCTGGAGCCCCGCCTCGCCGAAGGCGAAGAGCGTCAGCGGAATGCCCATGTTGCCGGCGTTCATGAACAGAACCGGCAGCGTGAAGCCCGGCGAGGCAAAGCCGGTGGCGAGCGAATAGAAGAAAATCAGCAGGCCGACGAACGCGAGGATCGCCAGCGCCGCGGCCGTGACGACGGCGATGTCCGCGGCATAGAGCGGCTTGGTGGCGAGCGAGGTGAACACCAGGGCCGGCGCGCCCAGGTAAACGACGTATTCGGTAATCGGCTCGAGGCTGATCTTCCGGTAGCGCGCGAAAATATAGCCGACGGCGGTCAGCACGAACACCGGGACGACCGGGGAGAGCGCCGCGAGCACTGCGAACATTGGTCGAATTTCCCGCAGCGGCGCGCGGCTGTCAAACGACTGTCGTCTTGACAATCGTTAAGGTATTAAATATTTTATTATTGAATAATTCCTTCTATTTAGGAGCATCACACATGAATCTTCTCTTTATTACGCCTCCAATGGGCAACTGGGCCCCGTGGGGCGACCGCCATCTCGCGGCGAACCCCCTGCACGCGCAGCTCGCGGCGTTCATCCGCGAGAAAAAGGCCGCCGACGTGGCGGTGCTCGACTGCCGCGCCCTCGGCCTCAACGACGACCAGATGCTGGAGGAGGTCAAGCGCCGCCGGCCCGACGCGGTCTTCTTCGGCGGCATGATCGCCGCCGGCGGCGGCGCGGCGCAGCTCAACCGCTTCCATGCGGCGATGAAGCGCATCAAGGAGTTCGATCCGAAAATCGTCACGGTTGGCGGCGGGCTCATGTACACCGCGGTGCCCGAGAAGATCATGCGCGAGAACCCGCAGCTCGATTACGCGCTCGTGAGCGTCTTCGGCGACTGCGAGTACACGATGTGGGAGCTGCTGGAGCAGCTGAAAACATCCTCGCCGAAGCCCGCCGACGTGGCGGGCCTGTGCTACCGCAACGGCGAGGTGAAGCTCACGCCGCGCCGGACGCTGATCGCGAACCTCGACGAGCTGCCGATGCCCGCGTACGACCTCTTCCCAATGGACAAGTACTGCGGCTACTCGGTGCTGCCGAACTACAATGAGTCCGTCACGTCGCGCGGCTGCGAGGGCGCGTGTCATTTCTGCTACGAATGGTGGCTCGTCGACCCGCGCAGCCCGCGGGATTTCAGCTCGCACCGCACGCGCAGCGGCAGGAAGGTCGCCGAGGAGATGGAAGTCCTGAACAAGCAATACGGCGTCAAGGCGCTCACCTTCATGGACGACGATTTCAACTCCGACCGCAACAAGATGGTCGAGCTGGTGGAAGAATTGGAGAAGAAAAAGCTCGACATGAGCTGGTTTATTCTCAGCCGCGCGCAGAACTTCATCCGCGACTACGATCTCATCCCGCGGCTGCGCAAAGTCGGCCTGTATCAGACGCTGATCGGCGTCGACGGCGGCACCGACGAGGAAATCGCCGAGGCGCATAAAGGGCCGATGAAGGTCGGCGTCAAGGAATTGAAGGAGCTGATCGGCGTCCTGCGCAAAAATGATATTTCCACCGTCTGCACCTACCTCAACGGCTTCTGGGAGGACGACGAGGCGAAGGTCCGCCAGCGCTTCAAGGCGGTCGACGAGATCGACCCGGACATCGTCATGATCCAGCTCTTGAACCCGATCCCCGGCTCGCCGATCTACAAGAAAGCGACCAAAGAGGCGTTGATCGAGATCCAGGACTTGAGTCTCTACGATCTCGAGCACTGCGTCATGCCGACGAAATATCTAACGCGCCAGCAGCTGGGCGAGTTGACGGGCTGGGCGTTCCAGGCTTTTTACAGCAAGCCGGGCCGGATCGAGCGCATCTTGAACGGCTATAGCTCTCCTTTCGTGCGCCAGAAGTTCCTCTCGTTCAAGGAGAACGCCGCGAAGTACGAGAAAGGCGCTGCGGAAGACGCGGTCGCAATATAATTAACCGTTTCAGATGATTCGGAGCCCTTCGACAGGCTCAGGGCGAACGTAATTTGGGAATAAATATTTTCCGTTCGTGCTGAGCCCTGTCGAAGCACTCTTTCTTTGAAGCACGGAATAGTCCCGTCTGACCGTATTCATTCATGGAACAAAGCCCCCGGCGAACTCTCGAAGGTAAAGTCGCGTTGGTCACCGGCGCGAGCCGCGGCATCGGCGCCGCCGCGGCCAAGCGCCTCGCGCAGAGCGGCGCGTCGGTCGTGGTCAATTATCTCAAGAGCCGCGACCAGGCGCTCGAAGTGCTCAAGTCGGTCGAGAACGAGCATAAGAGCGGCATGGCGTGGCAGGCCGACGTGACCGACCGCGCCCAGGTCGACCGCATGGCGCAGGCCGTGCGGGAGAATTTCGGCGCGGTCGACATCCTCGTCAACAACGCGTTCTTCCCGTTCGAGATCGCGCCGATGATGCAGCTTTCCTGGCAAGGCTTCGAAGAAGCGCTGGTCAAAGAGATGGCGGCGCTGCACCACTGCGTTCAGGCATTCGCGCCCGGCATGATCGAAAAGAAGAAGGGCAAGATCATCGTCGTCAGCACGCGGCTCGCGCAGCAGCCGCTCCCGAAGATGGGCGCCTATGCGGCGTCGAAGGCGGCGCTGGAGTCGATGGCGAACACTTTGGCGATCGAATTGGGGCCGTCGGGCATCGCGGTCAACATCGTCACGCCCGCGTTCACCCTGACCGAAGCCTCGACGGTCATGCCCGAAACCTACAAAGAGAGGGCCCGGCTCGCGCGCCCGCTCCAGAAACACCTCTATCCGGAAGATATCGCCGGCGCGATCGCCTTTCTCGCGAGCGACGAAAGCGATATGGTGACCGGCGCCAACATCCTGGTCACCGGAGGCGGGCACCTGCAGTTTTGAAGTGCTAAGGACTGAGTGCTGGGTGCTGAGTAAAAACTCTTCGCTCAGTTCTCAGCACTCAGCACCCCAGCACTATGCTAACCCTCGACCAAATCGTCGCGCAGCTTCAAGAGATCGTCGGCCCGCGCTTCGTCTCGACCAACCCGATCGACAAGATCAACTACCAGCACACGCTCGCCTACGGCGCCTACAAATTCTTGCCCGACGTCGTCGTGCGCGTCGAGTCGGACGATGCCGGCAACAATCCGCTTTCCAAGCTCCTCGCGTTCGCCAATGAAAATAAAATTCCGATCGTCGCCAAGGGCGGCGTCGGCATGGGCATCAGCTCCCCGCTGAAGGGCGGCCTGCTGTTGGACATGCTGGGGATGGACAAGATTCTGGAAGTGAATCCCGAGCGGCAGTACGTGATCGCCGAAGGCGGCGCGAGCGTCTACGCGATCCATCACGCGCTGAGACAGCACGGCCTCATGCTGCCCAACTACGGCACCTACGGGCCCGCGGTCGTGATCGGCGCGATGGTAAACAAGGGCGGCATCGGCTACGGCATGACGCGCTACGGCTGGATCGCCGACATGGTGCTGGGGCTCGAAGTTGTCCTGGCGAACGGCGAGACGCTGCGCTTGGGCGCGCTCGCCAATCAGGGAACGACGTTCGGTCCGTTTCAAAAATGGATTCACCTGCCCGACCTGCTCGGCATGTTCACGCTCGCCGCCGGCTCGCTCGGCATTATCAGCAAGGTCTGCCTCCGCGCGATCGAGGGCAAGCGCGAGTGGCTGCACGACTACTGCTACACCTTCCGCCGCGACCAGATGGACGGCGTGATGAATTCGATGACCGAGCTCGTCAAGGGCGAAGTCGTCTACGACATTCACTTCGTCGACCGCTGGCAATACCACTGGCCGATGGAGGAAGGGCTCGTCGACAAGGCGAAGATTCCCGAGGACGCCTGGTTTTTTTTGAAGACGATGCTGTTCGCGCGCGACGCCGAAGAGCTCGCCTACAAAGAGAAGCGCATGCGGCGCATCTACGAAGCGCACGGCGGGGTGGACGTGAAAGAGATCGCCGAGAAGACGATGGGCGCCAAGGCGCAGGCGTACGGCCTGCACGGCTGGCCCGACTGGCATGTCATGGGTCCCGACGGCTGGTGCAGCTCGGTCGTGCGCCACAGCGGCATGTTCGCCGTGACGTCCAAGATGTATCCCATCTCTTTCCTGAAAGAGATGTACGATCTCGATGAGGCGGCGAAGCGCGACGCCGGCCTGTGGAATCCCGAGCACTCGCCCCAGCATGACAGCTACGTCACGCGCGACCTCGCGATGAAAGAGGAGTATTTCGTCTTCTACAATCCGTACAACGACGAGGACGTGGGTAAGCTGCGCAAGTGGATGGGAAAGGTCATGGAGTTCAGCAACCAGCGCGGCGTCGTCTGGACCGCGCCGACGCTCAGCACGAAGGGACCGTATCCCTACGAGCGGCTAAAGAATCTCTACGACGTCGTCAAAGAGATCAAGCAGATGATCGATCCGAACAATATTTTGAATCCCGGCGCGCTCGCGCCGTAAAAGGAGCATTCATGTCGGCAAGCAAAGGAAAAGATTACACGGGTAAGAAACTGAGCCCGAAGGAAGCCGAGGCGGCGGTCGCGGAGCTGAAAGAATTTTTAATGGGCATCGCGGACAAATGGCTCTTCAAGGGCCGCTTCCATACGGAGCTCGCGAAAGGCACGCTGCCGATGGAGGCGATCAAGGTCTTCTGGCAGAACTGGTACGGCTTCGTCGCGGAGATCAACAACTTCCACGGCGTCGCCTACCAGCGGCACCTGCCGTTCTTCAAGCGCCACCCGGAATTGCAGAAGCATTTCGCCAACCACGTGGCGGACGAGATGATCCATCCGACGCCGCCCGGCCACATCCGCATCGTGCTCGAGCAGGGGAGGAACTTCGGCCTCACCGACGACGAGATGATCGAGTACGAGATGCTGCCCGAGTGCCGCGCGTTCCTGGAATATTATCGCGGTGTGCTCTACGAGGGCACGATGGTCGAGTGGTGGGCGTCGTTCTGCGTCGAGGAGGCGGTCGGCCACTGGGCGAAATTCTTCGGCACACAGCTGCGCAAGGCGTATAAAATTCCCGAGGAGAAGATCGTCTATTTCCGCGTCCACGCCGAAGCGGATCTCGAAGAGCACGACGGCGTCATGGCGCACGCGGGGCTCGACTGGATGGTGCTGCAAAAAATGCTCGAAGAAGGGCGCGCCGAGACGCGCCCGGGCTTCAGCCTGGAATACTGCCTCCGCGCCGGCACCGCGTACTTCGCCTGGTTCTTCGAGGGCGTCTACCAGTTCGTCAAAAAAGAAGGCCTCTACAAAGCTTGATGAGGAAGACTGAAGCAAAAGAAGGGCTGTCGCCGCGCCCGCTGATGCGCATCCTGGGCGAT
>DATFWH010000412.1:0-4690 GCA_035259465.1 Binatia bacterium | reverse complement strand
CAACAAGCCCGCCGCGATCGCGTAGGTGACATAGAGGATCGTGGGCGGAAGCTGATATTCCGGGAACAGCAGCAGCGCGACGGCACCGATCCACACCAGGACGGCCATGCCGATCGCGCGATCGGCGAGGACGGAGATCGTTGCGAACGCCGTCGCTCCGCCGTTGTCTTTCCGGTTCGCGCCCTCGCGCGCGAGATAAAACACCCTGCCCACGTCTCCGCCCACGGTGCTC
The DNA here is from genome assembly GCA_035259465.1 of Binatia bacterium. Classification (GTDB taxonomy): domain Bacteria; phylum Desulfobacterota; class Binatia; order UBA9968; family UBA9968; genus JAJPJQ01. Next base: position 4,458 of record DATFWH010000412.1, on the reverse strand, counting down.
GGCGTGAACAGGCTGAAGAACATCCCTATGAAATAGTAGACGGTGAAATCCGCCAGCGGGTTGTCGAATCCGACGGTGCGCGCGAGCAGCGCCCAGCGGATCGAGCTCAGGCACTGGCCGGCGACGTACACGAGGAGACAGATCGCTACGTAGGAGAATTTTGCGTTGGAGAGCGCTTCGATAAGATGCGTCAAATCGATGCGCGAGAGAAAAAAGGCCAGCAGCCCGAGGCTGATGGCGCCCTTGAGAATGGTGGCGAGGTAGCCCTTCACTTGCGCGCCGCTCCCCTCTCGCGGAAATTCTCCTCCGAGCGCACCGCGACGCCGCGCCGCTTGAGCAAATACGTAAATACTCCGCCGCCGCGGACCAGCCGCCCGTCGCGGAACACTTTCTCTACTCCGCACGAGGGACTCTTCTCTTTGAGAATCGCCTCGGTCGCATGCGACGACAGCGCGCGCGCCAGCGCGCGCTTGGCACCCCGCATGAGACTCCGCGTTCGATTGCGCCCGCGATTATCGACAATCGACGCTTCGCCGTCGACCGCCTTCTGCGCTCCGCCGCCGCGGAATTCCACCGGCGGCCGCGGCACGCCCCAGCCCGCGAGTTTTTCCGGGCAGACGGCGACGTACTTCTTCCCCCTGAGATAGCGAAGAACCCCCGCGTGCGCGCGATGCTCGCCGTTGTAGCGACAGCGCTTGCCCACGAGGCAGGCGGAGACCACGATTGGGCGCATCATCGCTTCCCCTCCGGCGGGGGATTCATCAATGCCGGCGACTCGTCTTTCGCGAGCCCGTCGACGAACACCTTTCTCCCCTCGACGCGCAGTCTGCCTTCGCTGTAAAGCTGGATGGCACGCGGATAAATACGGTGCTCCTCTTTCAGGATGCGCGCCGATAGCGTCTCTTCGGTGTCGTCCGGATAAGCCGGCACCGCCGCTTGAATAATGATGGGTCCCTGATCGCATTCCTCATTGACGAAATGCACCGTGCAGCCGGCGAAGCGCACGCCGCACTCCAGCGCCTGCTTTTGGCCGTGGAACCCGGGAAAAGCCGGCAGCAGCGCCGGATGGATGTTCATGATGCGATTGGAATACGCCTTGACCAGCACGGGCGAAAGCAGGCGCATGAAGCCCGCGAGGATGACGAGCTCGACGCCCCGCGCCTCGAGCAGCTTGACGATCGCCTCGTCGTACGCCTCGCGGCTCGGATGTTTCTTGTGATCGAGGACCTCGGTCGGAATGCCGTGATTCTTGGCGCGCACGAGACCGTAGGCGCCCTCCTTATTGCTGATCACAACGCGAATTGCGGCGTCGAGCCGCTTCGCTTCGATCGCGTCGATGATGGATTGTAGATTCGTGCCGCCGCCCGAGATCAGCACGCCCAAAGGGACTTGCCGCGCCATTCGATTTATCAAGGGACGAGTTGCGCCCCCCGTACTCCCTTCCTGATCTCTCCCATTATCGCATACCGCTCGCCCATTTTTTTAAGCGCCGCCTCGACGCCGGCCGCATCGTCTTTGGCGACGACGAGAATCATCCCGATGCCGTTGTTGAAGGTTCGATCCATCTCCTGCTGCGACACCCTTCCGAAGCGGCGGACCAGCTCGAAAATCGGCGGCGCCGTCCAGCTTTTCCGGCGGATGTAGGCGCGCCGCCCTTCGGGCAGCACGCGGGGCAGATTTCCCGGGATGCCGCCTCCGGTGATGTGGGCCATGCCTTTAATATGATAATCCCGGCGGAGCGCGCGCACGAGCTTGACGTAGATGCGCGTCGGCTTCAGCATCTCCTCGCCGAGCGTGCACCCGAGCTCGGCGATGCGGTCCTCCAGCCGCAGCCCTTCGACTTCGAGCAGGACTTTTCGCGCGAGCGAGTAGCCGTTGCTGTGGAGTCCGCTCGAAGCGAGGCCGATCAGCGCGTCCCCCGGCGCGATCGCTTTGGGATCGGGAATCTCGTCGCGCTCCACGACCCCGACGGCGAAGCCGGCCAGATCGTATTCGCCGCCGGGAAAATCGCCCGGGTGCTCCGCCGTCTCGCCGCCGATCAGCACGCAGCCCGCCTGCATGCATCCGTCGGCGATGCCGCGAATGACCTTTTCGGCGACGCCGACGTCGAGCTTGCCGCAGACGAAATAATCGAGAAAGAAAATCGGCTCTGCCCCCTGCGTCAGCACGTCGTTCACGCCCATCGCCACAAGATCGATGCCGATCGTGTCGTGGACGCCGGTCATGAAGGCGATCTTGAGCTTCGTCCCGACGCCGTCGGTCGAGGAGACGAGCACCGGATGACGGTACTTCAAGGTCTTGATATCGAAGAGCCCGCTGAAGCCGCCCACGCCGGCGAGAAGTCCCGGCCGCGCCGTCTTGAGCGCGACGCCGCGGATGCGTCGGACCAGACGGTCGCCGGCGGCGATGTCGACGCCGGCGCCCTTATAGGTGATGCGTTTGCGCGTCATGAAAATTTTACGCCGATAATTTCAAATCCAGGTTGGCGGCGGCTCGTCCGAGCAGCGCGCGGATTTGCAGCGCGTACCTGCCGAATTCGACGCCGCCGGTCATTTCGATCGTACGCGGCCGTTCGAGGGAAATCGGCAGCCGCGCGATCACCCGTCCGGGCCGCGGTGACATGACGATGACGTTATCGGAGAGCAATACCGCCTCTTGAATGTTGTGCGTCACGAAAACGACGGTCATTTTTTTTTCGCCCCAGATTCTTAAAAGTTCGATGTCGAGGTCCTCGCGCGTCATCGCGTCGAGCGCGCCGAACGGCTCGTCCATGAGCAGAATCTTCGGGTCGGTTATGAGCGCGCGGCAAAGCGAGACGCGCTGCTGCATGCCCCCGGAGAGCCGATAAGGAGCCTCGTCGTAAAAATCCTCGAGCCCGACCAGCGCGAGAAGCGAGCGCGCTTTACTCCCGTACTCCGCCGGATCGAGGCCCGCGAATTCCACCGGCAGCATGACGTTTCCGGCGACCGTGCGCCATTTGAGCAAGACCGGCGACTGAAAAACCATGCCGACGTCGGCGAGCGGACCGTCGACGGAACGTTCGTCGACGCGAACCGCTCCCCGACTGGCGGGGATCAAACCGGAAATGATCTTAAGCAGCGTGCTCTTGCCGCATCCGGACGGCCCGACGAGCGAAACAAAGCTGCCTTTCTCGATATCGAAAGAGACTCGGTCGAGAGCCCTGACGCCATGCGCGCCGCTCTCGAACGTTTTATCGACTTCCTCGACGGCGATGAGCGGCGCCACGTCGCTATTTCTTCACGAATTGATTGGTGTACACTTCGTCGACGGTGACTTTCCTGCCGACATCGAAAAACTCGTTGGTAATCTTGACGGTTTTCTCCATGATCTCGGGCTTCATGTACCCCAGTCCCGACTCCAGCGACTCAGGCGGAAAAAAGATTTCCTCCACCGCGTTCTTCAGCTGCACGCGCATAAGCTCGCGGTCGAGCTCGGGCTTCTGCTTGAGGAGAATCGCGAGCGCCTCGTCCTGGTGCTCCCGCACGTAGCGGAGCCCTTCCATCGTCCCCTCGACGTAGGCGCGAATCAGTTCGGGACGACGTTTGATGTCGTCTTCTCTGACGATAAGCGAGCTGCCGTAGATATCGAGACCGTTGTCCTTCAAGTACACCCGCTTGAGCTTCATGCCCTGCTTCGCCGCTGCGATCTCCGCGACCTCGTCGTTCGAGGCGCGGAACATCGCAATAAAATCGACTTTCTTTGCGACGAGCGCGGCCGGCTGGAGCGCCGGCGCGGTCTCCTGAATTTTGATCGATTTGAAATCGATATTGTTAATCCGGCTGAAAGCCGGCATGAGATACCACTGCGCCTGCCCGGGGCTGATCGCGAACGATTTGCCTTCGAGGTCTTTGAGGGTTTTGATCGGCGAGTCTTCGCGCCAAAGGATCGTCGTCGCGACGTAGCCCAGCTGCGCGACGGCCTGGACCTGGGTGCCGCGCGAGCGCGCGACGATCGTCGTGGTGAGATCGGCGTAGCCGAAATCGGCGAGCCCCGCGGCGATGGCTTTAACCGTATCGGCTGAACCCGTGCCGGCTTGGATGGCAACATTTAGGCCGCGCTTGGCGTAGAAGCCTTTCTCGGCGGCGACGAACCACGGCGCGTGTTTGCCGCCGAGAATGAAATCGAGCTTGATCGTCGCCGGCGTCATTGCGCCCTTTTCCGCGGCGCCGGCATACGACGACACGACCGCAGCGAGCGCAACGGCGAACAGACCAGCGGTTAACCTCGCCTTCATGACGCCCCCTCCGTCAAAACGACCCTTCGATCTGCCGCACCTCGGCGCTCCACGGAATCCATTTTCTCTGCAGCAGCTCCACGACCGCGAAAAGCAACAGCGAGAGCAGCGCGAGAATGAGCAGAATGACGAGAGCGAAAGCGGTGTCCAGACTGTAGTTCGCCTGCAGCACGAGGTAGCCGAGTCCTTCGTTCGCCGCGACG
>DATFWH010000411.1:0-7714 GCA_035259465.1 Binatia bacterium | reverse complement strand
ACAACCGCTGGGAATCCGAGGGAGTGCATCGAAGAATTAAAGAATTACTTTAATGCCGGCCTGCAACATATTACTTTGCGGCTGACTTCCTGGGACCAGCAGACGCAGCTCCGCCGCTTTCTCGAAGAAGTCGTTCCCGCCTTTAGGTAACTAAGTTTTTAGCCTTGGGAGTTGCTCCGGTGCTTTGTCGAGGAAATTGCTCCAGCCCTTAGGTAACTGTGTTTTTAGCCTTGGATCATATCGTGATCGCCGTTCGCGACCTCGAGCGCGCGATCGATGACTACAAAAATCTCGGCTTCACCGTCGTCCCCGGCGGCCGCCATCCGGTCGGCACCTACAACGGCCTCATCGCCTTCGCCGACGGCTCGTACATCGAGCTGATCTCTTTCTATCGCGAAAATCCCGCGCATCGCTGGTGGGCTTTCCTGCAGAAACATGAAGGGCTGGTCGATTTCTGCTTTCGCACCGACGATCTCGCCGGCGACACCGGCAAGCTGCGGCGCGCGGGAGTGAAGATCGAAGATCCGGTGCCCTGGTCGCGCACGCGGCCCGACGGCTATCAGCTGAAGTGGCTTCTGTCGTTGGCGGTAGAGCCGCACCGCGGCGTCGCGCCGTTTTTAATCCAGGACGAGACGCCGCGCGAGGAGCGCGTGCCGCGCGACGTCGATCACGCGAACGGCGTCGCCGGCATCGGCGCCGTTCTCGTCGCCATGGACGATTTACAGGTGGTCCAGAGCTGGTACAAAACGGTCTTGAACGAGGAAGGGGTGCAAAGCAGCCGCGATGCGCTCAGGGCGACGGCGGCGGCATTTCACATCGGGCCCCATAGGCTAGAGCTGCTCGCGCCGACCGATGATTCCAGTCCGATTGCGGAATGGCTTCGCCGCAACGGTCCCTCCCCTTTCGCCGCGACGCTTTGCGGAAGCAAAAAAACGCCGCCGATGGATTCGGAGCGCACGCATAGCGCGCAGCTCTGGGTCGAATAAAAGACGCTTCGCTGATTAGGACTTCGGCGGACCGGCCGGCGCGACGGCGTTGCGAATCGCCATGCGCACCGCAAGCTCTATTTCGGGAAACAAGCCGGCGTCGCGAAACCAATTCGTCGGAATCGCGGCGCGCGCTTCGCGGCCGGTTTTCGGGTGGATAAAAATACAGACGTAGTCGGCGTCGCCGGGATCGGAAGCGGCCGGCTTTCGAATCTCCCACCCATCTTCTATCCGATCGAGAATCGGCCGCAGGAAAGCCCGCTTATTCGGCGATGGGCCGGGCATGGCAGAAGTCCGCTTCTTTCATTGTAGTGAAGGCCAGCCTTCCGGGCGGGTATATTAGCTTTGGCGCGGAAAACAAAGCAAGGACTGTTTTGACGCGGGCGGCGGAGGAAACGTCGTTGAGTGATTATTTGCCCCCGGCGGGATTCGAACCCACGGCCCCAGGATTAGGAATCCTGTGCTCTATCCATCTGAGCTACGGGGGCGGAAAGTCCTAGTTTTCTATGCCCTTCACGAGCGCTTTGCAAGTTTTGCGGTGAGATCGTCGATAAAACCCGAATCGTCCAGCTGCCTCAGCCAATGCAGATCCCACACGGACAGCGGATTGATGTCCTTAGCCGCCGGATAATCGAGCACGGCGATATCGAACGTGTTGGCGACCGCCTGCGGTGTCGGATACGGCTTCGGCTTCAGCGACTTGGCGATGGAATCGAATTGACGCTCCAGTTCACTTCGGTCGTCGATTTTCATCCTGCGCATCGGCTCGTGCGCGGCGATTTCCAGCGCTTCGTCGCGCCGGAAGAGCATGAGGCAGACCGCATGAATGGAGGCTTTGATGTAATCGGTCAGCAAGGCGGAATTCGCCGCGGCGAACTCCGAGAGGCATGCTTGCGCGTAGTGTCCGACAATGGGAATTTCCGGCGCGGCCAGGACTTTCAGTCCGGCGGCGAGCGCCTGCGGAAGATACAGGGGGGACATGAAAGCCGCGACACACTCGCCCGAAACGATTTTTTTCCATTGACCCCAGCGGCCGACGTCCTTATCGGGAACGTCCACGGTTAGAACCTCTTTGTCGAGGCCCATCATCTTGAGCCATAAAGCCACCGCGTGCGGCTGCCCCTGAGTGCGCACCGCCATCGTTCCGCCTTTTAGATCGTCCGGCCGGCGGATCCGCGGAGAGACCACAAGCTCGAGGTTTCCTCCCGCGCTCGGAGCCATGAAGATGGCGACCTTTCGGCCTCTGGCAGCCTCTTCGTAGAGGTATTCCAGGTGCTCGATAATGACGTCGCACGCTCCGTTGAAAAGCGCCGCTTCGTATTCTTCAGTGGGTTTGATTTGAACGACTTCGACGGCGAGATCGTAATATCGCTGCGCCATCTCTCGAATGCAGAAAATGACCGGCGTTCGATCGTCGTCGCGGTAGGCGAGCCGCACGCGTCTCATGCTCAATAGAGGCTCTCGTCGATGTAGGCGGCCGGATCGTCGGGCTTGAGATCGGGATTTTTTTCTTTCAGCTCTTCGAGCGCGCTTGCGACGGCGGATTTGTCGGGATAGGGCCGCTCCGGCGGCTTGGCCGCGTAGTACTCCTTCACCTTCATATCCAATGCGTTGGGGTCGCTGCGGCCGGCGTACTTTTCATAAGCGGCGGCGACGAGATCCGGCCTGTGACGCGCGACCGCCAGCGCCTCCTCGACCGCGTGCAGAAAGCGGCGTACCGTCCCGCTCTGCGCGCGCAAGTAGAGCCGCCCGGTGGAAATGTCCGCGCCGCTCACGAGAATGCCGATATCGGCAAGATCGATCAGCTTGCGGATCTTTCCGCGCTCATGCGGCGCCAGCTCCAACAGATCGTCGGATGTCGCCGTAACCGCGTCGACCTCGCCGCGCGCGAGGGCTTGAAGACGCTCGACCGAGCCGCTGAAGCCGGTGGCGACGATGCGCACATCTTTTTCCGGGTCGAGGCCGAGCTTCTTGAGCGCCCGCGTCGCGACGCGGTCCTGGCTCGCCCCTGGCGTGCTGACGCCGAAGCGCTTGCCTTTAAGCTCTTCCTTGCGACCGATCTCCGGCTTTGTAAAAATCGCGAAGCGCTCTTTGCCCAGACTGGCGATGATCACGACCGGGGCCTTCTCCGCGGCGATCGCCTCGATCACCGGACCGGAATTTCCGAGGAAAAATTGAATCTCCCCGGAAACGAGCTTCGGCACCGCCAGCCTGCCGGGGCTGACGCGAATCAGCCGCACATCGAGCCCGTACTTGTCGAAGATTCTCTCTTCCTTTGCGATAAAGACGGGAATCTTCGCGCCCTGCGCGTTGGTGTAGCCGACGCGGATGGTCTCCGCAGCATCAGCTGCGGTCGAAAAGACGATAAAGAAGATTACAGCGACTGCGGTAAAAACGCGGTCTGTCTTCATTTGCCGTAGAGCTTCGTGAAGAACCCTTCGCTCTCGAGCTCTTTCACGATCGAGAGATCAGTAAACTCCTCGATGCGGCGGCCTTTCAGCTGCGGGTACGTATAGCTCAGGTCCTCGATGTCGTTCTGGAGCGCTTCCGCGCGCGGATAGGGTTTCTGCGGAATCGTGCCGAGGAGATAATTTTTATACATAGAGTCCAGGAGCCGCGGATCTTCCACTTTCATGTATTTGCGATAGACGCGAAACGCCAGGTCCCGGTTGCCGCGGCCGTCCTTGATCGCCTCGGTGATCGCCATGATGAAGCCTTTGAGCTGCCGGCGCTTCTCCTTCATGAATTGCCGGCTCGTCGAGATATCGCTGCCGGTCGTGTAAACTCCCTCTTGCAGCAGGTCCGCGAGCACCGAGACTTTCTGTCCCTGCAATTCCAGCTGGAGAATATTGTCGACGGTCGCCAGCGTCGCGTCAATCTTCCCTTGCAGCATGATGACGATGCGCCGGTCGGACTCGCTGATGCCGGTGGGAATCAATTGCACGTCTTTCCCGGGCTGCAGGCCCAATTTCGGCAGCAGCCGCTTCAGCGCGTAATCCGAGCCCGCGCCGATGCGGCTGGAGCCGATCACCTTCCCTTTGAGCGCCTGCAGCGACGTAATCGAGGGATTGGCGATCAGCTTGTAGGCGATCGCGCCCAGGCTCGCCATGATGACGACCGGCGCGCCGTTGGCGGCGGCGCCGACGGCCGATGATCCTGACGCTGCGATCACCTGAACGCTGCCGCCCAACAGCGCGTTGACCGACGTGACGCCCGAAGCGATATAGACAAGATTGCCTTCAACGCCGTACTTTTCGTAGAGCCCGAGGTCCTTCGCGATCCAGAGCGGCGCGCGCGTGCCGGAAACGGAAGCATACGAGATCGTCACGGTCTCTTTTTTTTCCTGCCCGCGGCTCGAAGACCTGGACCAGAAAAAAAAGACCGCGGCGATCACCAGAATCCAGACCGCGCTTGTCATGGAATCAGTAGTGCTCGCCTTCGTCGAGCGTGCGGATCGCGGCGCGGATTTCCGCTTTCGATTTGACCTTGTGCTTGTAGAGCAGAAACGGCCACGCGCGATAGGGATTCTCGAGGCGCGCCTTCACGCGCCCGCGGCCCGCTTCCGGCAGCGGCTTCGGCGTCGTGAAGCTCATGAGCAGCAGCTGGTCCTCGCACGCGCGCTCGAGCTGAATCGCCGAGATGCAGGTTCCTTCGATGCCCGGACCGGTAACGACGCAGCCGTGGCCGCGAAGAAAAATCGCATGGTGCGGTCCGAGCGCCTCGACCATGCGCGCGGCGAGCGCTTCGCTGTTGATGCCGTGGCTGTCGGGAAAGACCGGAACGCCGTCGGCAAAAATGCGCGCCTCGCGGTTGAACGGTATGAGTCCCCCTTCTTGCAGGCCCATCAACACCGAATAGCGCGCGTGGCAGTGGAGCACGCTCGCGACGTCCGGCCGCTTCCTGTAGATCGCGCTGTGGATGACCGACTCCGACGGGATCGGCCCGGCGCCGGCGATGCGCTTGCCGTCGAAGTTGACGGTGCAGATATCGCTCGCATTGGCGAGCACGCCGGCGAAGCGCGGGTTGATCAAGAAAGTCTCCGTTCCGGGAACGCGTGCGCTCAAATGGCCCGACCCGGAAAGAATCCCCTCGCCGGTGACAACCTGGATGCCTTCGACGAGGCGCTGCTTCAATGCTTCTATATCGATTTTCTCGGCTCTATCCGCCATTGCAGAACCTTCAGTTCCGTTTCTCCCATTCCTCGTAGAAGCGCCACAGCGGCTCCTGCGTGCGGCCCGGCGCCTGGCGCCGCGAGAGGAATCGATCGATATCGTCCTGCGGCACCGACGGCACGTTGCCCAACGTCGCCGCGCGCAGATTCATCTCGGCGAGGTGATCGAGCTTGATCGCCTTGATCGTCGCCTCCTCGATGGTTTTCCCCACGACGACGACGCCGTGACCGCGGAGCACGCAGATGTCGCTATCGCCCATGACTTCGAGCATCTCGTGGACCTGCTCGACGGAATGCAGCGTCAGGCTGCTCTGGTACAAAGGCACACCGCGGAGCGCGATGCGCATGCCCTGCGGATCGTAGCCGCCGAAGATCGGCCGCAGCGGGATTCCGGCCATGCTCGTCAGCACGATCGCCGGTGGATGCGCGTGCACGACTCCGCCGGCCTCCGGCCGCCGCTTGTAAATTTCGCCGTGGATGCAGGCTTCGTTCGGCGTCTTGAGGCCGCCGCGATTCTTGAGCGGCGCGCCTTCGAAGTCCGATAGCACGATGTCGGCGGGCCGGGTGAAGATAAGACCCGTCTCACTGCCGCCGCGGCCGCGGATCAGCATCGTCCGGCCGTCGGGGCTGCGGGCGCTCACATGGCCGGTGGTCTCTTTGAATAAGCCGAGCTTGGCGAGAATGCGGCAGGACAGTGCGACTTTCCTCGCCAATGCGCCGTCAATCTTGACACTCTGGGCGGGGGATTTTCGTAGTTCGCGCGCTGCCGCTTTCATGCCATCCTGTTTTTACTCCAAAAACTTGACAACGGCGCGCTCACCCTTCGCCTCGCTCCGCGATCTCCGACACCGGACGGAGCCGGCAATCGATCAACGCCGTCTGGCCGGCTGCGACGGCTTTCAGGCCGCGCTCGATCGCTTTTCGAACCTCACCTGGAGCTTCAACTTTCTCCCCATAACCGTCGAAAGCCTTGACAATTGTCGCGTAATCCGGGCATGGAGCAATGTCCAGCCCGGCGAACTTTTTCGTCTTTACGGCCCAGCCGTTGGGATAATATTTCGGGACGCCGGATTTCTGCGAGAGGTAACCCTGGTTATTGAACATCACGATCAGGAAAGGAAGGTTATGCTCCTGCGCGGCGCCGAGCGCCGCCGGCGACGGATCGTAATTGAACGAGCCGTCGCCGATGAGACAAATCACCGGGCGCTTCGGGTTCGCGGCTTTCACGCCGAGCGCCGTCGACAAACCGGTGCCGAGGCCCCCGATGCAGCCGGCGAAGTACGATCCCGGTTTCAGTCCGTCGAAGTAGCGGTGCACGGCGAGGCGATGCGTGATCGTCTCTTCGACCACCATCGCGTCGGCCGGCAGCGCTTGGCTGACTTCATGAGCGACCCAGCGCGTGTCCATCGGCTGCTGCTGCGCGAGCGCTTCCGCCTCTTCGCGCCATTTTTTCCTGCGCGCCTCGTTGCGGCTCTTCCAAGCGTCGGCGCGTTTCGCCCGCTCGCTGTCTCCCTTTTTCACGCGATTCTTGACCGCCGCTAGCAGCGCTTCGAGCGACGTCTCGATCTCGCCCGCGAGGCAGAGATCGGCCTGATAGCCCAGGTACGGCATCTCGATGCGCAGCGGATTCTCATCCAGCACGGCGACCTTCGCCCCCGCTACCGCCGGGCGGCGCGACGCCGGATGCCACGGCGCGATCACCGACAGGAAGAACAGCACGTCGGCGTCCTTCAAATGCTCCGCCGGCTCGTAGCCCGCGTGCAGCGGATGCGTGCGCGGAAAATTGATGCAGCCGGTGCTGCGCGTCTCGCACACGCCCGCGCCGAGCAGCTCGGCGATCTCCACGAGGCACTCGACGGACTTCCGCGTCCGTCCGGCGTCCTCCGCTATGATGACGGGATGTTTGGCCGCCGTAAGCATCTCGGCCAATTCCTCGATGCCTTTGGGATCGGCGATCGGCGCCGGCTGCTCGCCTTTATCCGACGGCGCGTTGTGCGTCATCTGGTCGAACAGATATTCCATGGGAATCGAGACGAAGACCGGTCCGCGCGGCAGCGACATCGCGAGCTTGCAGGCGCGCTGGATCGTCGCCGGCAGGATCGATTTCGTGTTGACGCCGAAGCTCCATTTGACTGTCGGCTCGACGAGCCGCGCCGGACCGCCCATGTCGGACAAGTGGCTCAGCCACTGTCCGCCGACGTCCGGTCCCGGGTCTTCGCCGAAGGCGATCGACTCGCCGGTAAAGACGACCATCGGCACCTGCTCGTGCAGCGCGCCGCGCATCGCCATCGTCGCGTGGAGCGCGCCGACCGTCGTGTGGATCATCACTGCCGCCAGCTTGCCGGTCGATTTCGCGTAGCCGCTCGCCATCCCGACGGCGACTTCTTCGTGTCGCGTGCTCATGTAAAGCGGCATGTGTTCGCCCGGCTCGGCAAGCGCCTCCCATACCGGCGACCACTCCGAGCCCGGCGAGGCGAAAATCCGTTCGACGCCCATGCCGTGGAGGACGCGCAGCAACGTTTGCGCGCCGGTAAGTCCTTTGGTTTCGATCATATAA
>DATFWH010000410.1:0-2065 GCA_035259465.1 Binatia bacterium | reverse complement strand
TTTGCCAGTTTTTCGACGGTCATGCGCACTCGCCGCCGGCGTAATAGACGCTGGTCCTCCATAGCGGCGCGGCTGCGAGGTATTTGTCCCCAATTCTTTCCCGTCACGCCATTTCATCCCCGATGTGTTTTCGAGAATTCGTACTCACATTGACTGCAAATTAAATTTGAACATTTTTGTTTCGCGTCACGCTATTTCACCCCAGTGTTTCGTCGAAATGCGCATACAGCGCTTCGATAATCGCGTTGGCGTCGTTACGCGTCTCTTTTTCCAATAATCTCAGGCGAGCAAGGGCGTCAATTTCCGTTTCGCGCAACTCGATTGTTAAGCAGCGCAACCCCTTCCGGCGGCGTTCCCGATGTAGCCGCATGCGCTCGGCTGCGGCAGAGCGGGCTGGTTCGGTGGTGGACGGAGTCGCCGTTACTTCGGCATCGTGTGTCATCGGCTGTTCTCCTCGAAGGCTTCGGCACTGGGCGCGCCTCGCCAGCTTTTGGGCGAACGCCTGCTCCTCTGCCGCTCGGCGTTCCTCGATGGGCCTTTTTTCGGCTTTGGCCGCGGGTGGCGATGACTTATAGGCCGCCCCCTCGTTGTGCCTCACACGCTCGCGGGATGAACTGGGTTATCATCGCCGGCAGCGATGATCCCAACGTCTGCTCACGACGTCGGGTGAACGGAACGCGATCATATTCCACGTCTGCTCCACGTCTGAGCGCGCCGATTGATGCCGACTGGTGCCGGTTTGTTCCGACTGCCGCAGAATAAACGCTTGAAAAATGGTGGGCGCTGTAGGGATTGAACCTACGACCTCTCCCGTGTGAAGGGAACGCTCTCCCGCTGAGCTAAGCGCCCGTAACGCCAGGGTTTAAAGAAGGCAGGCACGCTGTCAAGCGAGGCAAAATGCTCGCGCGTAATAGTGCGGCGGCGTCACTTATCGGCGCGCGCACCGCGCGGCGCGGTCGCGCGCTTCGGGCCGCGCTGGGCCTGGGAAGCACGCGCGGCGCGGGCCTGCAACGTGCGGATGCGGTCGGCGAGCGTGCCGGTGGATTCGCCGCCGCGGGAAGCGACGGACGGTCCGTTTCCGGAGCTCGCCGCAGGCCGACCACTATCGAGGATTGCTTCGATCGGCGATTCCGGCCCTTCCAGCGTCGCCGTCAGCCGCGCCACCTCCGCGGCGACCTCGTCGATGCGCTCGCGCAGCACGGCATTTTCCATCCGATCATACGCGCCGCTATTTTCGGCGTCGCGTTTCACCGCGGCGAGTTCGCGCTGCAGCCTGTCGCACTCCTCTTGCGATCGTTTGAGCTCATTCTCGATCAGCGACTTCTCGGTCCTCAGCGTTTCCGTCGCGACGCGCTGCCGCTCTTCCGCCTGCGCCAGTTCGGCGCGCAGGGCGGCTTCGGTTTTTTTCCCGATCGTGGCGTCGTTGCGCAAGTTGTCGGACAGGTATTCGCGCTCCACCATCAAACGCGTCTGCTCGTCGAGCCGCGCGGCGAGCTGCTGAGCGCGGTCGCGCAGCGACTCCGATTCCCCCGTCTGCGCTGCGACATGGCGATCGAACTCGACGAGGCGGTTGGCAAGATCATCGGCGCGGGCGCGCTCCTCCGCGAGCTGCCGGCTCGACGCTTCGACTTCGGCGGTCTTGCTGTTGAGATGCTCCCACAGCGCCTTCGTTTCTTTGTCGTAGCTGTCGATCTGCCCTTTCAACGCGTCGGCCTGCGCGCGCAGCGCCACCAGTTCGACCTGCTGGCCGCTGGCGGTGACGGAGGAGTCATTGAAGCTGCCGGTGACGTGCCTCAGCTCGGCTTGCGTGTTCGCGAATGCGCGCTCGGCGGTCTCGAGCGCCGACGTTTTGGCGGCGAGTTCCGCTTGCGTCGTCGCCAAGTCATCGGAGAGCTGTTTTTCCTTGGCTTCGAGCGCAAACAGGGCCGCCGTCTTCTCCCCGAGTTCGAACTTCATGCGGCCGACGGCTTCGGTTTTCCTGCCGATCTCTGCGAGTTGGCTCGTGGTCTTCGCCTTCATCTGCTCGACTGTCATCTCCAGCCGGCTCATGGTCATGGCGAATTCG
>DATFWH010000409.1:0-2027 GCA_035259465.1 Binatia bacterium | reverse complement strand
AGCGCACAAGCAGCGGAAACGACATGACCGCCATCGCGATCAGCACGCCTTTCCAGTTAAACACCACCTCCACGCCGCGGTCGTAAAGCCATGCGCCGACCGGGCTCCTGCGGCCGAAGATCTTCAGAAGAATCAGACCGGTCGCCACCGGCGGCATCACAAGCGGCAGCATGACGAGCGTCTCGAGAAATGTCTTGCCGGCCCAGCGCTTCCGCGCCAGCAGCCACGCCACGGCGATCCCAAGCGGCAGGATGACAAGCGTGCTCGCCAGCGCGACCGCCAGAGAAAAACCCGTTATCTGCCAGATATCGGTCGACACCCGTCTGCGCTCCGGCTATGGGACTACACTATTGCGGCGTGATTTTCGAACGCGGCGGCTGCGACGAAGCGAGAAGGGAACGCTCCGACATCCCGATCAGTCGGGCATTCCTTCCGTCGCGATCCTACCGATCAGCGGCAGATCGCCTTCGAGAAAGTCGAATTGCGGCAAGTTCTTGGGCTCGGCCCAGCGTATATCCTCAAATATCCGGTTGCGAAGGACGCCCGTATACTCATCGACACGAAAGAAAGTTAAGTCGATCTCCCTTCCATCGTCATACCGATGTCCGTGCCGAAATATTTTCTTGGCCGAGGATACCTCGATATCCAGCTCTTCTTTCAACTCTCTGAACAGCGCCGCTTCGAAGGCTTCGCCCGGCTCGACCTTTCCGCCGGGAAATTCCCACTTGGACGCGAATGGCCCGCCGCGCCGCTGACAAATAAGGATACGCCCGTTCTGCACGACAAGCGCGGCGACAACGTTGATCGCACCCACTTATCGTTCCTTATTGTCCGCCGTAAGCTCGCGCTTGAGTACGAGGCAGCTGCCGTGCATAATGCTCTGCGTCGAGCAGACCAGCTCCCATCCCTGCCTTCCGAGATCGTTCAAGACCGTTTCCGTAAGATCGGCCGTGACCAGGATACGATATTCGAATTGGCGCATCTTGCGGCTCTCCTTATTCGACAACAGCTGACAGCTGGCTACTGCACGACTCTGTCAGCGCGCTTCAATACATCGCGCGGCACGGCGAGGCCGAGATTGGCGGCCGCCTTCAAGTTGATCGCGAGCTGGAATTTTTCCGGCTGGACGGCGGGAAGCTCCGCGGTTTGACCGGCCTTGGGCTTACGTTGTTTGAAAATGCGGTCGATCAGAAGAGCCGCATGGCGCCATATCTGATCGGAGCTAAGTCCGTAGGAAGCGAGCCCTCCGGCTGCGACGAATTCTTCGACGCCCGAGATCGTAGCCACGCGCCCCTTGGCGGCGAGCGAGACGATCTCGCCGAACCGTCCGGCGAACAACAGCTGCGGCTCGAGAATCAAGCCGTCGTCCTTACTGGCGGCCATGGCATCGAAGGCGTCCTGGAATTGACCGGCGTTTTTCACCCTCCTGCCGTCGATTTCGACGCCGAGCGACTCCGCCGCATTCCGAACCTGCTTCATATAATTCGCCGGTATGGCATTGACCTCGTGCCACATGACCGCGACGCGTGAAATTCGCGGCGCGATCTCTTTTAAGAGCTTCAGGCGTTCGACGCCGAGCTCGGCGGAAATGTTGTTCGCTCCCGTGACATTCGCCGTAGGCTTGATCGTCTCGTTACGCGAGGCGATCACGATGGGCGTTGTTCGCGTCTGCGACCGGGCGATCTGCCGCCGCGCCGCCTGCGCGGCGGAAAGGCCGTTCGCGACGACGAGATCGACATTTTTTGCCACCAGGTCGGCTGCGGCGCGATCGATTTGCTCGATCTTCCCCCCCGCGTTGGCGCTTTCGATGACGATCGTCTTGCCGTCGACATAGCCGAGTTCGGCGAGACATTTTTTCAGGGCTTCTACGGCGCCCGCTGCCGTCTGATCATCGGCGATGAAGCCGATCGTGCGCATCTTCGCCGGCTCACCGGCCGTCACGTTCGCGGCCGCCAGCAGCGCCGCAAATAGGATTAGGAGGATTTTCTTCATCGGCGGGGCGTCGCGCTCACCATGAACCAAATCCC
>DATFWH010000408.1:0-4970 GCA_035259465.1 Binatia bacterium | reverse complement strand
CCGGCGGATGGAAGCAGCGCCTGGCGCTCGCCGCCAGCTTGATTCACCGCCCGCGGCTGATGCTGCTCGACGAGCCGACCGCCGGCGTCGACCCCAAGGCGCGCCGCGAGTTCTGGGAAGAGATTCATCGTCTGGCGGCCGAAGGAATGACTTTTTTGATCGCCACGCATTACATGGACGAGGCCGAGCGCTGCCACCGCCTCGCTTTCATCTCTTACGGCAAGCTCCTCACGCAGGGCAAAGTCGAGGAGGTCGTCGCAGAGGCGCGCCTCACGACCTGGGTGGTCGACGGTCCGGACCCGCAAAAGCTCGCCGAGGAGCTGCGGAGCCGCCCCGGCGTGGAGCAGGCCGTCGCTTTCGGCAACGAGATCCACGTAAGCGGGTCCGACGGGGCGGCGCTCGAGGCCGCGGTCGCGCCGTATCGCAAAGAGCCCTATCGCTGGCGCCGCGTCGAGGCGAGCCTCGAGGACGTGTTCATTCATTTGATGAATCGGTCGCAGGACAATTTCTCATGACGCCCACGCGCCGCGCATTTTCTCTCAAACGCTTCTGGGCTATCGCCGTTAAGGAGTTCATCCAGATGCGCCGCGACCGGCTCACCTTCGGCATCATGGTGGGCATCCCGCTGCTCCAGCTCATCTTCTTCGGCTACGCCATCAACTCCGACCCCAAGCACCTGCCGGCGGCCGTCGTCCTGGCGGACAACGGACCGCAGGGGCGCACGCTGCTCTACGCGATTCAGAACAGCGGCTATTTCGAGTTCGTGCGCGAGATCAAGACCGAGGCCGAGGCCCGCCGCGCGCTGGCGCGCGGACAGGTTCAGTTCGTCGTCAACATCCCGGAAAATTTTTCCCGCGATCTGCTGCGCGGGCAAACGCCGGCGATTCTGGTCGAGGCGGACGCGACCGATCCCGCGGCGACGAGCAACGCCATCGGCGCGTTGCGCAACGTGGTCAATACGGCGCTGGAAAAAGACCTCAAGGGGCCGGTCGACTATCTCGCCTCCGGCGCGGAGCCGGTCGAGCTGCGCGTCCACGCGATGTACAACCCCGAGGCGATCACGCAGTACAACATCGTGCCGGGGCTCATGGGCATCGTGCTCACGATGACCATGATTATCGTTACGGGACTGGCGATGACGCGCGAGCGCGAGCGCGGCACGATGGAAAACCTCCTCTCGATGCCGACACGGCCGCTGGAGGTGATGCTCGGGAAAATCGTCCCCTACATTCTCGTCGGCTACGTTCAGGCGGGGCTCATTCTCACCGCGGCGAAGCTGCTTTTCGAGGTGCCGATGGTCGGCAGCCTGACGCTGCTGCTCGCGGTGGCGTTCATCTTCGTCGCAGCGAATCTCGCCGTCGGGCTCACATTCTCAACCCTTGCGGCAAACCAGCTTCAGGCGGTGCAGATGTCGTTCTTTTTCTTTCTGCCTTCGATGTTGCTGTCGGGCTTCATGTTTCCATTCCGCGGCATGCCGGACTGGGCCCAGGTCCTCGGCGAGGCGCTGCCGCTCACCCATTTTCTGCGGATCGTGCGCGGCATCCTGCTCAAGGGTAACGGCCTCGCCGATATCGCGCCGGAAATCTGGCCGATGGCGCTTTTTACCGTGGTCGCGCTGGCGATCGGCGTCAAACGCTACCATAGGACTTTGGACTGATCGGAATCCATTGGAAGAATGGGGTAAACGGTTTCGCTGCGAGCGCGTCTAATAGGTTCTAAGAAGTAAAGTGTAGTTACCGGGCAACAGGTGAAAGCCCTAGGTCTGTAGCGTAAAAAACCCGCTTGACATCGCCAAGTGGGGTGCTAGGCTTTTTGAGGATTTTCATGAGCATCCTGAGGAAGACGGTCGCGGCGCTCGGCTTCGTTTGCTTCTTCAGCGTCGCCCTGCTGCCGGTCAGCATGTCCATATGCGGTCCCGTGACGTGGAGGATGCTGCACCACGCCAAACGCAATCATCCGATCGCCGACGTCTTGTCTCATCCTGTAGCCGCTAGGCCGCAAAGCGGCAATCTCGAAAGAGACATTATAAGAGATATCATCCCGGAGGAGGACTCCGTACGGAGTCTTTTCGAACACACCGGGATCGCGAGAAATCCGGTAGGTTTCGAGCCTGACGGCCCGGAGATTTATGCGAGTCAGGAGTTTGTCGAACGTGCCTGGGTCTCCAGTTTCGCTTTCCATACCGTACTAATCCTCTGATCTCACCGCTCGCGCGTTTCTTTCGCTGCTCGACGCCGGCGAAGTTTTGCAATTCGCCGGAAGCTCGGGCGCCCCGCAGTCGTGAGGTCACAGGAGGTCCCAATGTCGTCCGTTCAAAAACGCAATATGTTTTCCGCTCGGCAGGAATTTACCGCGCCCGCCCGCAATCCGGCGGTCGAAGAAAAGGTGTATTCGTTGTTTCAACCTGATATTCTCATTCCCGGCCAGTTTCTGGCTACGATCAGGAGCATGACGCAGCGCGATCCCGAGCAGCGTCTTATGCTCGCGGTTCTCGAAGACGCAGTCTGGTGCTTCCAAAACGGGCTGCGTGCCAAGGATAAGAAGAAGCAGGATCTATCCCGCGAGGCCGAAGAGTGGTTGATGGAAGAAGATTCCCAATGGCTCTTTTCCTTCAATGAGATTTGCGATCTATTGGGGTTGGAGGCAAAATATATCCGTAAGCGGCTCGTCGTCTGGAAACAGGAGTCGCTGAGCGCGCGCGGCAAGCAGACCGCGCAGCGACCCGGTCACCCGCACCGGAAATCCGGCGGCTCGCTGAAGTCGCATTTACGGGCTGTCGGGGGGTTTAACGGAATGTTTGGTAATTAACAGGACTAGTTTCAAGGAGAAACCATGACAAAGACTTTCAACTTAAGAACCGTCATCGCGGTGGCGGCCGTCGTTTTGACGATCGGCTTCGTCGCCGGCGGCGGTTTCAGCCGTTATTTCGAGCAGCCGACGCTCGCGAAAAACGCGTACGCCGCGGCGGCGCCCGAAGCGGCGCGCGGCCTGCCCGATTTCGTCTCGCTGGCGAAAAAACTCACGCCGGTCGTGGTCAACGTCTCGACGACTCAGTCGGTCGGCGGCCAGAGCATGGGCTCGGGCCAGCCGAGTCCATTCGGTCGGCGCGGCGACCGGCCCCCGCGAGGCGGACAGGGACAGGGAGACGAGGATCCGTTCGGTGATTTTTGGCGCCGGTTCTTCGGCAATCCGCCAGGCGGGGGCGGAGGCGGGGGCGGGGGCGGCGGCGGGCGCGGCTTCCGCCAGCAGAGCCTGGGCTCCGGCTTTATCATCGACCGCGACGGCACGATCCTTACCAACAACCACGTGGTGGAGAACGGCCAGAAGATCACGGTGAAGCTGCAGGACGGCCGCGAGTTCGAAGCCAAGGTCGTCGGGAAAGACGCCAAGACCGACATCGCGATCATCAAGATCGACGCCAAGGGCGACCTCCCCGTGGCGGCGCTCGGCGATTCGGATAAGCTCGAAGTCGGCGAATGGGTCGTCGCCATCGGCAACCCCTTCGGGCTCGAGAGCACCGTCACTTCGGGCATCGTCAGCGCCAAGGGACGGCACATCGGCGCCGGCCCGTACGACAACTTCATCCAGACCGACGCGTCGATCAATCCCGGCAACTCCGGCGGACCGCTGATCAACCTCCGCGGCGAAGTCGTCGGCATCAACACCGCGATCTTCAGCCAGAGCGGCGGCAACATCGGCATCGGTTTCGCGACGCCGATCAACTCCGCGAAGGACATCATTCCGGAGCTGAAGAGCAAGGGTAAGGTCACGCGCGGCTGGCTCGGCGTCTCGATTCAGAATGTCACCCCGGACATCGCGAGCTCGCTCGGGCTCGATCGTCCGCGCGGCGCGCTCGTCGCCGACGTGATGAAAGAAAACCCGGCGGAGCGCGCGGGGCTCAAGGTCGGCGACGTGATCGTGGAATTCGACGGCACGGAGATCAAGGATTCGAGCGATCTCCCGGCGATCGTCGCGCGCACGCGGCCCGGCAAGCAGGTCAATGTCAAAGTGCTGCGCGATAAAAAAGAGACGACCATTCCGGTGACCATCACCGAGCTGAAGGAGGAGGAAGTCGTCGCCTCGGCGAAAGAGAAAGGCGACCTCGGCCTTACGGTGCAGAAAGTAACGCCCGAGATGGCCGATAATCTCCAGCTCGGGCGCGCCACCGGCGTCGTCATTACCGCAGTCGAGCCGGGCAGCGCCGCCGAGGAGGCGGGACTGCAGCAGGGCGACGTGATTGTCGAAGTCGACCGCAAGCCGGTGCGCGATATCCCGGACTTCCGCAAGGCGGTGAGCGGCGCGAAAAAAGGCCAGCGCATACTGTTCCTCGTGCGCCGCGAGGGCAATTCGCTCTTCGTCGCGCTGAGAAAGTAACCGCTAACGAGCGTTCATGCGCGCGCTGATTCTATCGATCGTGCTCATGACGGCCGCCGGCGCTTCCGCCGCGACTTTCGAGCCTCCCAAGCGCAAGTCGGGGCTATGGGAGACCAAAGTATCCAACGCGCAGGTGCCGCGCGGCCAGACCATGCAGCAGTGCATCGATCAGAAGACCGACGACATGATGCGCAAGGAGCAGGAAAGCCACATGTCCTGCAGCAAAAAAGACATGCGGCGCGAAGGCGACAGAATCGTCGGCGACTCGGTCTGCAAGATCGAGGGAACCACGGTGACGACCCACACCGTCATCACCGGAAACTTCGACACCAACTACAAAGCGGAAGTCAAAAGCACGTACAATCCGCCGGTGAACGGCCAGCGCGAGAGCTCCTCGACCGTCGAGGGGAAATATCTCGGCGCGTGCCTGGCGGGTCAGAAACCCGGCGACGTGGTCATGCCGCAAGGCGGGCAGGGTAATCAGCAGAACATGCCGCGCGGGGGGCCGCCGGCCGGACGGTAGACAATACCTGCAGCGAAAAAAAACCGGCCGGTTCAGGCGCGAAAAGAGCTTGAACCGGCCGGAGTCGTTTTTT
>DATFWH010000407.1:0-12642 GCA_035259465.1 Binatia bacterium | reverse complement strand
GCGCGATGCCGACCCAGCCGGTGAGACCGATGATCGCCATCGTGAGAAAGATGCTCGCGGGGAACATCGCGGCGATCGTGATCAGGAGAAAAAAAGTAGGCAGCGTCAGCATCACCTCGAAAAACCGCGAAATGACGAGATCGACCCACGAGCCGAAGTAGCCGGCGAGCGCGCCGAGCGCGACGCCGACGACGAGCGCGATGCCGACGGCGACAAAGCCGATCGAGAGCGAGATGCGCGAGCCATGAATGAGGCCGGCGAGGACGTCGCGGCCGAGCTTGTCGGTGCCGAGCCAGTGCTCGGCCGAAGGCGTCTCGAAAGGCGCTCTGAGATCGATGTCGCTTCCGAGATGCGGGATCGGCGGAAAAATCTTTCCCTCGGCGTCGACGGTCTTAAAATCCATATTGAGCAGCTCAGGCTGCCATTTGGCGAGCCCGAAGCGCACGAGACCGCTGCGAATGAGCGGAAAGTAAGTCCGGCCTTGATAAACCATGTAGTAAGGTTTGTTGTTGGCGAGAAAGTCCGCTCCGGCGGCGATTGCGAAAAGCAAGAGGATCGCGTAAAGACCGGCCATAGCCGGCGGGTTGCGCTTGAGGCTTTTCCAGACTCTACCCCACTGCCCCTCCGCCTGCGCCACCTCGAACGCAGTGGGGCTCATCCCCACGCCGGCGCCGACCGCCGGCGGATTATCCGGCGTCGCCACTACTCCGCCCTCCGGCCAAAGGCGATGCGCGGATCGACGGCGGCGAGCAGGATATCCGACAAGAGAATTCCGATCAGCGTGAGCAGCGCGCTGACCGTGAGCAGCGCGAGCACGATCGGGTAGTCACGCGCCAGCACCGCGTCGTAGCCGAGCTGGCCCATGCCGGGAAGCGAGAAGACCGTCTCGATGATGACGCTGCCGCCGATCAGACCCGGCAGGAGCTCGGCGAGTATCGTGACCTGCGGGATCAACGAATTCCTCATCGCGTGTTTGAAGACAACGACCCGCTCGGAGAGCCCCTTGGCACGGGCAACCTGCACGTAATCCTGCCTCAGCACTTCGAGCATGCTCGAGCGCATGTAACGCGAAAGACCGGCGAAGCCGGCGTATGAGAGCAGAACGACAGGGAGAAAGAGATGCCACGTCTGATCCTTGATCCTCTCCCACAGCGGCCATTCGCGCGCGTAATCGATAGAAGTCAGTCCGCCGGGCGGAAACAGATAGAGAAAATCGCCGCCGCAGATGAAGACGAGCGCCATCGTCGCCGCCCAGATAACGGGAACGGCAAAGAGCACGAACGCGGCGAGCGTCGTCACATGGTCGCCGATCTCGTCCCGATGCGTCGCGGAATAGACGCCGAGCGGCAACGCGACGACGTACACAAGAAGAATCGAAAAGAATTCGAGCTTGAGCGTGACCGGAAGCCGCTCGCGGATTTTCGTCCATACCGAGCGGTTGTCCTTGAACGAGCTGCCGAAGTCGAGCCGGGCGAGATTTTTGAGCCAAACGGCGTACTGCACGTAGAGCGGCTTGTCGAGACCGTAGAGAGCGCGCCACTCGGCCAGCGCCTGATCGACCGCGGCGCGCTTCTGGAGCGAGATGCCGGCCCCGCCGCTCGCCGCAAGCCCGCCGCCCGCCATCAGTTCGGCGGGGTCGCCGGGCGCTAGATGGACGACGAGAAAACAGATGAGCGTGATCCCGACGAAGGTCGGGATCATGAGCAGGAAGCGCTTGACGAGGTAGGCCGCCATCAGTTCGCCGTCGGACGAACGCCGTATTTCTGCTGCGAACGCGGCACCCACCACTCGAAGGTGTTAAAGCCCGTAGACGTGGAGAGCACCTCAACACCGCGAAACCGCCGCTCGACGGCGCTGACGGTCTTACGCGCAAAGAGAAACGTGTAAGGCTGCTCGTCGTTCAAGATGCGCTGGAACTCCTTCGCCATCTCGATGCGTTTTTTCTCGTCGAACTCGCGCCGGTAATCTTCGAGGATTTTGTCGACCCGGGCGTTTTTGTAGCTGATCGCGTTCGAGCCTTTGTTCGCCGCTTGCGACGAATGCCAGACCTGGTAGTTGTCGCCTTCCGTAAAGCTCATTTGCCAGCCGAGAATCACGGCATCGAACTTGTGGTTTTTGACGTCGTCCAAAAATATCGTCCAGTCGAGACGCTTTACAGACGCTGCGATGCCGTGTTTTTTGAGCTCGTCCTGCAGCGTCAGCGCCACGCTCTCGCGCACGTCGTTGCCGGAGTTGACTTTGATCTCAAAGCGGAGCGGAACTTTTCTTCCGTCGATCACCTTGTCAAGTATGCCGTCGCCGTCGGTATCCTTCCAACCGGCCTCGGCGAGCAGCGCGAGCGCTTTCTTGGGATCGAAGGGGTAGGTGTAGAGTGATTTGTCGTATTCCGGGCGCGCGAAGTAAATCGGGCTCTCGACGATCTGCCCGAGGCCGAAGAGGATCGCCTTCACCATCTGCTGGCGATTGGTGAAATAAGTCATCGCCTGGCGTACGCGTTTGTCGCGAAAGATCGGGCTCGCGTTGTTCCAGCCGATATAGGAGTAGGCGGCGCCGTAAAATTGATACTTCGCGAACTGCCGGTTGAACCGGTCGCTGTTCGCGCCGCGCGTCGCCTGGATCGGCGAGAGATCCATGGTGTCGAGATCGCCGCTCTTGAGCTGAATCAGCGCCGCGTCGAGATTGTTGATGACGCGAAAGCGTACCCGGTCGATGTGGGGCTGGTCGATTCCCGGCTTGCCGTAGCCCCAATAGTTCGGGTCGCGCACAACCTGGACTTCCTGCCCGGTATTCCAAAAATTGAATTTGTACGGCCCGCTGCCGATGGGATTGCGGCTGTAGTTCTTGTTGAAATTATCGGCGAACTGTCTGACGCGCGCGGGGAGCTTCGCCGGATCGCCGAGCAGATCGCGCACCCCGATATTTTTAAGCAGGCCCTCGGGATCGTAGACGTGACGCGGAAGGATTAAAAAACCACCGAGTTGCTCCTCGTTCATGAAGTAAGGCTCTTTGGTCTTGAAGCGGATCGTGTAAGGATCTAGTAATTCGGCGTCGACGACCGAATCAAAGTAGACGCGGAGAAACGGCGCGTCGACGAGCGGGCATTTGATCGTTTTGATGCTGAAGAGCACATCCTCGCCGGTGAGCGGCCGGCCGTCGGAAAAGTGCGCGTCGCGCCTCAGCTTGAATATGTAGGCGAGCTTGTCTTTGGAGATGTCCGGCCGCGCCTCGGCGAGCAGCGGCTTGAGCTGCAGCGTCCGCGGATCGAGCTGCAGCAGGCTTTCGAAGATGTAGCCCAAGACCTCGCTCGCGGACGCATCGTTGCTGGTGAGCGGGTTCAGCTGCTCGGGATCGCTAAGGCTGTGATTCAGCAGCCAGTCGCCGGTGACCGGCTTGTCGGCGCCCTGGCCGAAGCCGTCGCCGCGCAAGGTGAGTGTCAGGGAGAGAACGAGCAACAGAAGGACCGAGAGCCGCACGCGATCACCCGCCGACCGAATCCAGCGCGACCTCGCGGGCGTTGTCGGGCTTTTTCTGAACGAACAGCGACGGCGCGAGGTCGACGTTCAGCTCGGGCTCTTTATAGGCGATCTCGACGCGGCGCTTCTGGGTCGGATTCTCCAGCGCGATGCGCGTGGGAAACTGTCCGCCGCTCGTCTGCGCGTAGTCGCCGAACTCCGCGGAGAGCTCGACCTGCCCGGACGGATTGAACAGCTGCCAGCGGATCGGCAGCGGCTGCGCCGAATCGAAGGTGAGCGCCTCTTTCCATCCGCCGCCGGCGTCCTGAACCAGCGACGGCCCCTCGCGCCGCCACTCGCCCGAAACGCGCGGCGGCAGACCCATCAGCAGCGAGGCGGCCTCCGCCACGCTGAGCGG
The DNA here is from genome assembly GCA_035259465.1 of Binatia bacterium. Lineage (GTDB taxonomy): Bacteria > Desulfobacterota > Binatia > UBA9968 > UBA9968 > JAJPJQ01. The sequence goes on along the minus strand of DATFWH010000407.1, from coordinate 8,772 downwards.
AATCTGCGTGAAGCGCCAGAGGTTTTCGCGCGAGCTCTGGCCGCGGTAAAAAACGCCCTCGCGCGTCGCGTAGCCCGTGAGACCCTCGGGCGACGCGGTCACGATCATGAGCACGCCGAGCGGATAAAGCGTCTCCAGGCGCAGCCGGTCGGGTCGGCGGACGAGGATGATCTCCTGGAAATTGTGCTTGCCGTCCGCCGCGGAATAGTAAACGTTCGCGAGCGAGCGCAGCGACTTGAGGTCGCTGTTCCGGCGCGCGAGCGGCTGCAGCAATTCGTCGACCGACCGGCGCTCTTCCGGAAGATTCTCCGGCAGGAGCGGCGCACGCGCGGTCGAGCAGCCGGCCAGCGCCGCAGTGATGCCGTAAAGGATTAGCTGTCGGAATCGATGTTGCAAAAACATGGGGGCAGCAGCGGGAAGTGGGCAGCGGAATTGGAGAGCAACGGGCCTCAGATTCTCCGCTCGAGCAGCTTGACCTTCTCCCGCACCCTGTGCAGTTGCTCTTCTTCCTTGGAGCGGTTCAAAACCTCGCGGTAGCGGGCGAGAGCCGACTCGGCCTTGCCGAGCTTGTCGTAGGCGTCGCCCAAGTGCTCGATGACGACGGGGTCGTCGTTGATCAACTCGGTCGCCCGCTCGAGCTGCTCGGCGGCGCGTTGATAATCGCCTTTCTGATAGTAGAGCCAGCCCAGGCTGTCGACATACGCGCCCTCGTTCGGCTCGAGCTTGAGCGCGCGCAGGATCAGACTCTCCGCCTCGTCGAGACGCACGCCTTTCTCAACCAGGCTGTAGCCGAGATAATTCAGCGCCTGCGCGTTCTGGGGATTCAAGTCGATCGCGAGCTTCATCTGCTCGAGCATCTTGTCCTTGTTATTGTTCTCGTCGTACACCGCGCCCAGCTGAAAATGCGCCTGGTCGTTCTTGGGGTCGAGCTTGATGATGCTTTGCAGCGTCTCGATCGCCTTAGGGTAATCTTTGCCCTTGCGGTAAAGCGACGCCAGGAGATTGAGGACGTCTCTCTGCTCCTTGGGCTCCTTTTTTTTCGCCAGGGCGGCTTTGACCGCATCTATCGCCTTGGGCAGCTCGTTTTTCTGATCGTAGAGGAAGGCCAGCTGCAGGCGCGAGTCGGCGAAGTAGTCGCTTTTCTCCGGAATCCGCTGGAATTCCTCCACGGCGCGGTCGGGGGCTTTCATCTCGGCGTAGGTGCTGCCGAGATAGTATCTGACGCGGTCGTTGTCGGGGTCGGTCGCGAGAACGAGATTGAATTCCGTCACGGCGCGGTCGAAATCGCCGCGCTCGAAATAAATCAGTCCGATCTTGGTGCGCGCCTCGCGCGGGTCGGCCTCGACGCGCTCCAGCGTCTGGAACTGCGCCAGCGCCTCGTCGAGCTTGTTCTGCCCGATATAAAGGTCGCCCAGCCGCTTGGTCGCCCACACGTTATTGGGATCGACCTGCAGGACTTTTTGATAGGTCTGCGCCGCATCGTCGGTTTTGCCCTCCAGCTCGTAGACGAGCGCCAGGTCCATCAGCACTTCCTGCGCTTTCGGATTGAGCTCGAGGGCTTTGCGATAGCTTTCTTCGGCCGCGAGGTAAAGCTGGCTTTTGGCCCGCACCCGGCCGAGATAATAGTACCCGAGCACCGAATTGGGATTGATCGCGAGCAGCTTCTCGAGCGTCTTCGTCGCTTTATCGAAGTCGCCCAGCTTGAGCTCGAGCGCGCCCAAATAAAGCAGCGCCTCCTGGTTTTCCGGATCGACGCGGAGCGTCGCTTCGTATTCCTGGAGCCCGCGACCGTCCTCGCCCAGAGCCGAGTAAAGCCCGGCGAGCAGCAGGTGGCCCTCCGCGGTGTCGGGGGCCAGCCGGGTGGCCTCCTCGGCTTCCTGCAAGGCCTTTTTCAAGTCCCCCTTCCTCACGTAGAGCATCGCCAGACGAAAGTGCAAAAACGCGTTGCCGGGGTCGGCAGCGACCGCGGCCTCGAATTCTGCGACCGCCTGATCGAAATCCCCCTCGTTGAGCAGCATCTGCCCTTTGGCGAAGTGGGCCATTCCGGCCGCTTCGGGCGGAATTTCGACTTTCGCCTCGCGCTGGAAGGGTGCTTCCTGTTGTACGATGATCTCTTTAGGCGCTTCTTGGACCTTGGCGAGCTTGGACGAGCAGGCGGCGAGCAAGGCTAGAGAAACGACTCCAATAATGGAGTTTCTCATCGGAAACTAGTTAACATACTGGCTGCAACCGGTCAATGTAAACGTACCGCGCGGGAGCGCTTCGGCTTTCCGCTCCGCGCGCTTTTATGTTATTTTTTTTAAGTTTTAGGCGGCGCCGGACCCTGCACGAGTCATGTCCAAAGAATCGATTCGCAAAGAGATTCTCCATCTCCGCGAGGAGATCGAAAAGCACAACTACCGCTACTACGTCCTCGACAACCCGCTCGTCAGCGATGCGGCGTACGACGAGCTTTTCCGCAAGCTCGTGCAGCTGGAAAAAGATCATCCGGAATTCGCCGCGCCGGACTCGCCGACGCAGCGCGTGGGCGCCGCGCCGCTGGAAAAATTCGCCGCCGTCCGCCACACGATCCCGATGCTGTCGCTCAACAACGCGCACGACCGCGACGAGATGGCGGAGTTCGACGATCGCATCCGCCGTTTTTTGAAGACCGGCGAGCCGATCGAATACATGGTCGAGCCCAAGATCGACGGGCTCGCCGTCGAGTGCGTTTACGACCGCGGCCGACTCGTCGTCGGGTCGACGCGCGGCGACGGCGTCAGCGGCGAGGACATCACGCAGAATTTAAAGACGATCCGCTCGGTGCCGCTCACGCTGCGCGCATCGAAGCGCGGCGTTCCCGAGCGGCTCGAAGTGCGCGGCGAGGTTTTTCTCACGCGCGCGGCGTTTCAAAAGATCAACCGCGAGCGCGAGGAAGCCGGCGAGCCGGTCTTCGCCAATCCGCGCAACGCCGCCGCCGGCTCGCTCAAGCAGCTCGATCCGGCGATCACTGCGCGCCGCCCGCTCGACATGTTCTGCCACGGCGCCGGCGAGGTGGTCGGAGCGAGCTTCGCGACGGACGCCGCTTTCCTCGCGATGCTCGGCGGATGGGGCCTCAAGCCGGTGCCGGTGCTCGGCGTCTGCCACGGCATCGAGGAGATTTTTGCTCTCCATGCCCGTACGGAAGAAACTCGCGAGAAGCTTCCGTACGAGATCGACGGCATCGTCGTCAAGGTGAACGATCTGACGCTCCAGCGGCGCCTCGGGGAGATCGCGCGCTCGCCGCGCTGGGCGATCGCCTACAAATTCAAGCCGCGCCAGGCGACGACAAAAATACTGGATATTCAGATCCAGGTCGGGCGCACCGGCACGCTGACGCCGGTCGCCAGCCTCGAGCCCGTCGGCATCGGCGGCGTCACGGTCAAAAGCGCATCGCTCCACAACATGGACGAGATCGAGCGCAAAGACATCCGCATCGGCGACAGCGCCGTCGTGGAGCGCGCGGGCGATGTGATCCCCTATGTCGTCGAAGTATTGAAGGACAAGCGCACCGGCGCCGAGCGCAAGTTCGTCATGCCCGAGCGATGCCCCGTCTGCGGGTCATCCGTGTATCGCGAGGAGGGAGAGGCCGCCTACCGCTGCGTCGGCTTATCGTGCCCGGCCCAGCTGAAGGAGAGCCTCAAGTTCTTCGGCTCGCGCGGCGCGATGGACATCGAGGGGCTCGGGCAGAAGCTCATCGACCAGCTCGTCGAACGCGGCATGGTAAAGGATATCGCCGATCTCTACGCACTCTCGACGGAGGAACTGGCCGGCCTCGACCGGATGGCGGAGAAGTCCGCTGAAAATCTCAAACGGGAGCTCGAACGGAGCAAGGATGCGATGCTGCCGAGCTTCCTGACCGCGCTCGGCATCCGGCATGTCGGCGAGGCGACGGCGAAACTTCTGACCGAGCATTTCGGCGATCTCAAATCGATCATGGAAGCGACCGAGGAGCAGCTTATGGAGGTGCGGGAGATCGGCCCGGAGGTGGCGCAGAGCATCGCGCGCTTTTTCGCACAGGAGCAAAACCGTCGGGTTATCGAAAAGCTGCTAGCGGCGGGGCTGCGCCTTAAAACGCCGGCTAAAAAGGAGGGGAAGCTGACCGGCCGGAGCTTCGTGCTGACCGGCGGACTCGAAACCATGTCCCGGCACGAGGCGCAGAAAAGAATCGAGGCGCTGGGCGGGCGTCTGGCTTCGAGCGTAAGCCGCAATACGGATTACGTAGTCGCGGGGGCCGACCCCGGATCGAAGCTCGCCAAGGCGAAGAAGCTCGATGTTAAGGTCTTGGACGAGAAGGAGTTTCTCGAGCTGATCGGCGCTTGAGCCGATTTACCAGCGGTTCTGGCGCTGTCCGCCGCCGCCCGGCGAGCGCTGCTCTTGCGGGCGCGCCTCGCTGACGACGATGTTGCGGCCCTCGAAGTCAGTGCCGTTGAGCGCCGAGATCGCGCGCTGCGCTTCGTCTTCCGAGCTCATCTCGACAAAGCCGAAGCCCTTCGAACGGCCGCTGAACTTGTCGGTAATGATACGGGCGCTCACCACATTGCCGTGCTTGGCGAAGTGCTCCTGCAGCTTCGCTTCGACGATGGAATATGGGAGATTCCCGACGTACAATTTCGCGCCCATCTTGCTTGGCCCTCCTTCGCGACGGGCCTGCGCCGAATTTCGTCGGCTTCTCGGGCCCGTCAAAAACGGCGCAAGCTTAGCCGCGATTCGACTTCTTGTCAAACCCGGATTGGTGGTAGGCAATGAAGCGGTTACGGCGGTGGGCTAGGAGATCATTCTTATGGCCGGCGGCGAAAACGCGCGGGTTCACCTGCGCATTTACGGACAGGTCCAGGGCGTATTCTTTCGCGCATCGACGGAGGTGGAGGCAAGGCGCCTCGGCTTGACCGGCTGGGTCAGAAATTGCCCCGATGGATCGGTGGAAGTTGTCGCCGAAGGACCCAGGGCCCAGCTGGAGGATCTCGTCGCCTGGTGCCGGCATGGACCCCCGCACGCGCAGGTGGATGACGTCGAGATCGAATGGAGCGAGGCCACCGGCGAATTCTCCAGGTTCCGCACGGCGCGATAGCGCGTCCGGTTATTTCTGCTTCTCCAGCACCATGCGGTAAATATCTTTCTTCGGGTAGTCGAACCTTTCGCCCAGAATTTCCGCAATCTCTTTGACCCGCAAGCCCTGCTTGAGCAGATTGGCGATCTCGTTCTCTATTTTCGCGTCGATCGAAGACGTTTCGCCCGCGAATCCGGCGACGGCGAGCGTGATCTCGCCGCGCGGTTCTTTCCGCTCGACCGCGGCGAGGGCTTCGCTCAAGCTACCGCGGACGAATTCTTCGTACGCTTTCGTCACTTCGCGGCCGAAAACCGCGTCGCGGTCGCCGAAAATCTCCAGCATATCGGCGAGCGTCTCACGCAGCCGGTGCGGCGCTTCGTAGAAAACGAGCGTTCTCGGCTCTTGAGCCACGTCTCGCAGCTTCTCGCGCCGCTCGCGCCGCTTCGCCGGCAGAAAGCCTTCGAAAACGAAACGGTCCGTGGGCAGGCCGCTCGCGCTCAAGACGGCGAGCAGCGCCGAAGCGCCGGGGACGGGAACAACCGGCGCGCCGGCGTGAATCGCCTCGCGCACGAGGCGAAAGCCGGGGTCCGACAACGTCGGCGTGCCGGCGTCGGAAACGAGCGCGATGTTTTGTCCGTTTTCGAGTCGCTTTACGAGCTCCGCCGCCTTCTCGCGCTCGATCTCGTCGTAATAGCTCGTGAGCGGCGTCGAGATATCGTAGTGCGCGAGCAGCTTCTTGGTTCGCCGCGTGTCCTCGGCGGCGATCACATCCACCTCTTTGAGAATACGCAGCGCGCGCAGCGAGATATCTTCTAAATTCCCAATCGGCGTCGCGACGATGTAGAGAATGCCAGGCATGACAGAGACAGGGACAGAGACAGAGAGCGGAGGAGCCTACCGATTAAGCATACCGCTCAGCATTCTAGCGATTTCATCGCATCGACTGTACAACTCGCCGTACTTCTGCTCGGTGACATAGCCTTGTGAGCGCATCACAAACAGCAAGCTTAGAACTTCGTAAACTGAACCCTTGGCAATGTTGAAGAAATGCTTCGATTCTCTGAAGCCTTCACGTCCCGTTGCCTCTGCAATGTTCGTTGAAATCGATAAAGCTGCTCTTCAGATCTGGTCTCCTAGGGAAAACTGGTCTCTCCGATCCAAGGACTTTGAGAGCTGGGATATTTCGTTGTATAAATCTACCGCTTTCGTCCAGACATCCAGCTTCTCGAATTTGAACATCTTCCTCTGAAATCTCTGTCTCTTTCTCTCAGTCTCTGTCTACTTCCCCCAGTCGCGCGCGTAGCGGAAATCTCTGTCGATCGTCCGCTGCGAGACTTTGGCGATGACGGGAAGGCGGCGCTTGAAATGGGAGTTCATCACGCGGTCGTTCACCTGATCGACGAAGCGCTCGTCGAAGCCCGCGTCCACGAGCTCGGCGCGCGAATAGCGCTCATCGACCATGAGATAAAGCAGCCGGTCGACGTCGCGGTAGCCGAAGCCCAGCTCGCCCTCATCCGTCTGTCCCTGCCAGAGATCGGCCGAAGGGTCTTTTTTCACGATGACCTCCGGCACGCCGACAGCGTCGGCGAGCGCCCAGACCTGCGTTTTGTAGAGATCGCCGAGGGGATTGATCGCCGACGCCATGTCGCCGTAAAGCGTGCCGTAGCCCAAGAGCAGCTCGGTCTTGTTGCTGGTTCCGAGCACGAGCGCCTGCCAGCGCGCGGAGTGGTCATAAAGGATAGTCATACGCTCGCGCGCCATCTTGTTGCCCTTGCGCCTGGCGTCAGCGTCTGGGAAGCGCGCGAAGTAGGCGTCGATTTGCGGCGAGATGTCGACCGTCAGCGATTCGATGGGCGCCTTCTTAATGACGAGCTCGGCGTGCGCGAGGCTTTCCGGGCTCGAAGTCTTGTACGGCATCATGATGCCGAGGACGTTCTTCGGTCCCAGCGCCTCGGCGGCGAGCATCGCGCTGAGGCTGGAATCGACGCCGCCCGAGAGTCCGACGACGACGCGTCGGACGCCGACTTTCTCGACTTCGTTGCGGATGAAGGTGGTGAGTATTTTTCTGAGCAGCCCGACGTTGGTGGGAATCTCGACGCCCATCAGCGCCTCTTTTTCGGGTTCTTTCCGCGGCCGCCGAGACCCTTGCTCCCCCTGATCACGCGCAACCCCTTGACGACGCGCGCGGGCTTCAGGTCCGAAGGCCGCTCGCGGATGCGCAGCAGCTCGTTTACCGTGAGGTCGATATCTTCGTCGCGCAGCAGCGGCGCGGCGGCGCGCTTGCGGCGGACCGCATCGAGCGCGATGTTGCCGGCGATGAAATCTTCTTCGTAATACTTGGCTTTGGCGATCCGCCTTCCGAACGGGTCTACTATCTCCGAGCCGCCCCAGAAGCCGACGCCGTCCTCGAAACCCACGCGGTTGCCGTAAACCATGAAAATGCCGAACGTCTCCGCGTAGGCGCGGTTGATCATCTCCCAGTAGCGCGCGTTGTCGTCCTGCGGCTCTCCTTCGGTGATGCCGCGGAGCGGGCTCGTCGACGGGCAGAGAACCGTCAAAGCGCCGTCAAGTGCCGCGAGGTAAATCGTGGATGGATGCCAGAGGTCCTCGCAGATGAGCAGCGCGAGCCGTCCGAAGCGCGTCTCGAATGCGCGCACGCGGTCGCCGCGCGCGAAATATCGCTGCTCGTCGAACATGCCGTAGGTCGGCAAATAGACTTTGCGATGGACGTGGCGCACCTCGCCGCGATCGAAGTAGACCGCCGCATTGTAAAACCGGTAGTCCGGCCCTTCTTCGACGAGGCCGGCAACAAAGGCGACGTCGCGGCTCAGTTTTTTAAGACGGTCGATCTCGGGTGCGGATAGCCTGAGCGCGACGTTAGGCACCATGTCGCGGAGGAAATATCCGGTAAGGCTCAGCTCCGGAAAGAGCAGGAGATCGGCGCCCCGCTTCGCCGCGAGGCGAATCTGCTCCTCGTAGATCGCAAGATTGGCAGCGACATCTCCCAGGCGGGGATTTATTTGCGCGATAGCGACTCGAAACGCCACATCAGCCTCTCGAAAAGGCTAACACAGGGGGTAAACGCTTGCAATTTGGCGATGAAAGACAGAGAGTTGAGACTGAGAAAAAGACAGAGACTTTGAGACAGTGACAGAGATCGAAATTCTCAATCTCTCCCTGTCTCTATCTCTGTCTCTGCTTTGCCATGGATAAAGTTCTCATCTTCGGACAGGATCTCTGACCTTACACGCGCAAAGCCCGTGAGGCTTACGCAGAACGCAACATCCCCTTCGAGTATATCAATGTCCTGAATGACGCCGACGGTCTTAAGCGCATGCTCGCGCTTAACGATAACCAGCGCGATATTCCCGTCATCCTGGAAGCCGGCAAGATTACCGTCGGCTTCGGCGGCACGTGATCGGTCTGAGCGCCCACGGCGTGGGCGCATAGCAGTTTCGAGTCTCGGGTTCCGAGTTTCGAGACGGGATGCCGGGAGACAAACCCATCGCTAAAAGTTGATCCAGGCTTCTTTACCCGAAACCTGAGACCCGAAACTACGCTTTCTTAAGCGTGAGGTGCGCAATTTGCGGCGGGCAGTTGATGCGGACGGGAAGTCCGGTGATGCCGATCCCGCGGCCGACGAAGAGCGCCGAGCCTGTCGCGTCCCTTTTTGCGATGCTCCGGCGCGGCAGGAGATACATACC
>DATFWH010000406.1:0-4346 GCA_035259465.1 Binatia bacterium | reverse complement strand
CGCCGGCTTTTCGTCGTAAACCGCCGCGACCCAGATCGGATTCAAGACCGGCTCGACGAGCACGATGAGCGCGGCTTCCTGCAGCGGAATTCTCTCCAGCCCTTTCGAGAAGAGAAAGTAAGGAATTCCGAGCTGAACTACCCCCATAACGAAAAGGACGGCGGCGTCCGAGGTGTCGATCGCGAGCGCGCCGTCGAGCCACGGAAGGAGCAGGAGACTGCAGGCGATGTTGTTGGCGAAGGTCAGCCAGCGCGCGTCGTTATCTTTGAGAAAGCGGAGGTTGGTCATATAGATCGCGAAGCAGAGACCGGAGAACAAGGCGACGCCGACGCCCTGGACGTCGCGCTCGCCGCCGCTGCCGGCGTAGATGATGGCGACGCCGAGCGTGCAGACGCCGAGCGCGAGGAGATTGTGGCGCGAGATTCTTTCGCGGAACAACAAACGCGCGAAGACGAAAACGAAAATCGGGGCGGTGTATTGCAGCACGATCGCGTTCGCCGCGCTCGTGAGCTTGTTCGCCGCCACAAAAGCGCTCACGGCCGCCGTGTAGCTGAGAGCGGAAATAAACAACGGCGGCGAGAATTTACAGCTCCTCGGTTTCACGAGCGGCGCGAAGAACAGCGCGGCGAAAAGGCTCCGGTAGAAAACGATCGCGAGCGGATTCAACGCAAGCATTTTGATGAAAACGCCGGCGAGGCTCCACAGCGCGGCGGCGCCGAGGATGCAGAGCCGCGCGCGCCGCGCGTCGACGTCGTGTTTTTGTCTTTCGATTGACATCCCCTCCGTGCCCAATTACGACCTTTTAACATGGCGCCGGAGAAAAACGAATTTATTCCCGCGACGGTCGTCATTCCCGCCGGCGCCTTCCTCATGGGCGGCGAAGAAGGCATGGACAACGAGAAGCCGGCGCATCGCGTCTACGTCGACGCGTTCGCACTGGGGAAATTTCCCGTGACGAATCGCGAATATCACATTTATGTCGCCGCGGCGCCCGCGCCCCCGCCGCCGTTTTGGCAGGACCCGATGTTCGCCGACCCCGACAAACCCGTCGTCGGCGTCTCGTGGCACGAGGCGGCAGCGTATTGCGCTTGGCTTAGCGCCGAGAACGGCTTACCGTTTCGCCTGCCGACCGAGGCGGAATGGGAGCGCGCCGCGCGCGGCGGCTTCGAAGGAAGAAAATATCCCTGGGGCGATGGGCTACCCGACGAAAGCTCCTGCCCCGGCGTAGATACGTTGAACGGCGGGCCTCCGCGCGTCGGCCTCTATCGACCGAACGGCTTCGAACTCTACGACATGTGCGCGAGCGTGCACGAGTGGTGCAGCGATTTTTACGCCGCGGATTATTACGGTATCTCGCCCGAGCGCAACCCGAGAGGCGCGTCCTCGGGCGAGCGCAAATCCTCCCGCGGCGGCTCCTGGCGCCACCATGTGAGATTCAGCCGCTGCGCCGCGCGCAGCTCGCTGAATCCGGCGTTTCAATATGCGGACTACGGGTTTCGCGTTGCGCTGAGCGTTTAATAAAAAAGGCCCGGGCTCTTTTCGAGCGCCGGGCCTTTGAAGCCGCAGGAATCGGGCGACGACGTCTACCTTCCCTCTTCCGCCACCACGGATACTTTGATATTCGCCTGCACGTCGGCGGTGAGCCGCACCGGCACCTCGTAGTCGCCGAGCGCCTTGATCGGCTCGGCGAGATGAATGCGCCGGCGCTCGACCTCGAGGCCCTTCGCCTTGAGCGCTTTTTCGATATCGATGTTCGTCACCGAACCGAAAAGCTTCCCTTCCTCGCCAGCGCGAGCGGCAATGACGAGCGCCACTCCGGTGAGTTTCTCCGCCGTGCCCTGCGCCTGTTTCTGCACGCGCGCTTTCTGGGACTCGACGACGCGCTTTTGATGCTCGTAAGTCTTGAGGTTCTTCTTGTTCGCGACGAGCACCAGCCCGCGCGGCAAGAGATAGTTCCGGGCGTAGCCGTCGCGCACGCGCACGACCTCGCCCATCTTCCCGACGTTCGGGATATCTTCTTTCAAAATGACTTCCATGATTCGCTCCTTGGTTCCGCTGCTAGCCTGCGGGGTTGGGATTGAAATTCTTCTTCTTCAGACGGCGGAAGTCGCCCCACAGGTCGAACAGCCCGAGCGCAACGACTGCGATGGTCAGGATCTGCTCGAAAAAGATAGCGAGATAGATAAAACCGCGCAGAAACCGCGGCACGCCCTTGTGATGAAAATAATAGGCGATGATCGAAAGCCCGTGGAAGAAATAGACAACCGACGTCGCGAGTAAGATGTTCAGTGCGACCACCCGCCCGGCGTTGAGTGCGGGCACGAGCAGCATGAAGCCGGCGGCGAGAAACAACCATACGAGCCATTCGGGCGCGCGCCATTCGCGCAAGTCGCCGGCGCCCGCGATGTCGTCCCGCCGCGCGGGGAAGCGCCGCAGAAGAAAGAAGATATTTATCAACACGAGCGTAACGAAACCGCCGAAAGCGAGCGCCGGAAGGACGTTCACGAGCGTCGCGACGATTTGCGGCCCTTGCTGCCGAATCCGCTCCACGGTCTCGGGGGAAAATCCGGCGCCGGCGTAGAGGTCTAACGTGGCCTTGAGATTCTCTTGCAAAAAATATTGCACTCCGTGGAAAACGTCCGACGGCGGACCAAAGAACAATGCCAGACACGCGGCCAGTCCGGCGAGCATCGCCGCCGCGGCGGCGCCGACAGCGGCTTCGATCGACCAGCGGCGAGCGAATGCATGAAGCAGTGCGAGCGCCATGAGCGCGATGAGCACGTAGGCGGCGCCCACTTCCACGCCCGCCACATAAACGATGACAGCGCCCGCCAGGGCGAGCAGCAGCGCCGTGGATGGAATTCCGTGGGTCAGTCCGAAGCCCAGAGCCGGCTGGGGAGCGAGCGGCAGGAACAGTAAGCCGGCGAACGGAACGGCCGCTGCGAGCAGGGTCAGGAAAACGGTGGCGGCTAACGCCGCGGCAAAACTCTTGGCGGTTTTCAGATCCATACTGCCGGCGGCCGAAAGGGTCAGCTTTTGACTGTGGTGAAAGGCAGGAGAGCGATGCTGCGCGCGCGCTTGATCGCGGTGGTCAGCAGGCGCTGATGCCGGGCGCACGTGCCGGTGATCCGGCTCGGCGTGATCTTCCCGCGTTCGGTCACAAAGCCGGTCAGCAGTCGGATATCTTTGTAATCGATATGCACCGACTTGTCGGCGCAGAAGCGGCAGACCTTGCGCCGCATCATCGGGCGGCGCCGTCCGCCGCCGCCCTTGTCTTCGTCCGAGCGTTCTCTGCCGGGTCTAGAGGGTGCCATTTGAGCCATGATTTCTGTTCACCTCGTTAAATCGGTAGATCGTCTTCCTGTCCGGACGCGGGCGCGCTGCCGGCGTCGAAGAACTGCACCGTTGCAGCGACCACCTCGTACTTGCTCCGCTTCTGCCCTTCCGGCGTCTCCCAGCGGCGCTGGGTCAGACGACCGTCGACCAATGCGCGCGCGCCGCGGCGCAAGTGTTCCTTGACGGGTTCAGCGCTGCGGCCGAAGACCACCACGTCAATGTAACATACCTCTTCTTTGAGCTCGTCGTTGATGCGATATCTGTGTGTAACGGCGAGAGGAAATTCGCAAACTGCGAGACCCGCAGGCGTGTAGCGGAGAGCGGGGTCGCGGGTCAGGTTGCCCAAGAGGATAACCTTGTTGTACTCCGCCATCGACGCCCGCTCCGGTTACGCGGCTAAGTCTGCGGACCGGCCTTCGCCTCCTCCTCGCCTTTTCTCGAAGCCGCGGGATTTTCTTTCGCGGCCCGCGCGGCCGCTTCGGCGGCTTCATCGACGCGCACCGTCAGATAGCGCAGCACTCCGTCGGTGAGGCGCATCGTCCGCTCGAGCTCGTCGACGGCGCGGGCTTCGGAGCGGTATTGCAGCAGCGTGTAGTAACCTTTCCCCTGCTTGTCGATGCGGTATGCCATGTCGCGGAGCCCCCACTCTTCGAGGTGGGCCACGCTTCCGCCCTGGTCTTCGACGACCTTCTTAAATCGCTCGATATAATCCTTTACCGCGCCGCCCTTCTCAGGGTGGACAATGAACATGGTTTCGTAAAGAGTCACGTCGATTCCCGTCTCCATTCTATTGATCTTTGAACGCTTATCATACGAGTCTGGCCATTACAATTGAGCTAATTTCACCCGGCCCGATTGAACTTTTCCATTGCCCGCTTGGGCCCCTCGTCGAGCACCGCCTCGACGGCGTCGGCCGCCCGGGCGACGATCTCCGCAAGCTGCGCCTTTTCTTCCGGCGTAAACCGCTGGAGCACGAAATCGGCGGGATCAACGCCCGGCGGCGGCCTGCC
>DATFWH010000405.1:0-2896 GCA_035259465.1 Binatia bacterium | reverse complement strand
TTCGCGAACCGCCCCTACACGAAACTATTGCCTGTCGCCTCATGCCTGTCGCCTGTTCAAGCGTAAACGTCCTGATTCACTTCTTCCGGTTCGGGATACGGCGCGTTCAGCGCGAACTCGGCGCCGGATTTGATCTCGCCTTCGATCTCGCTTTCCGTCTGCGCCAGAAATTTCCGGTCGACGATCTCACGGCGCACGAGCTTGTCGGCGAGCAGCTTCACCGGATCGCGCCGCTCCTTCCACTCCTCTTCCTCTTTTTTCGGCCGGTAGTAGGCGCGGTCGACGTCGCCGACGTGATGGCCATGAAAGCGATACGTGTTGCAGAGCAGGAACGACGGCCCGCCGCCTTTGCGCGCGCGCGCGACCAGGTTCGATACGGTGCGATAGACGAGCTCGACGTCCTGTCCTTCGATCGTCTCCGTCGGAATGCCGAACGCCTGCGCGCGCGCCACGATCTCACCCGCGGTCGTCTCGCTGTAATGCGTGTACTCGTTGTAGAGGTTGTTCTCGCAGAGATAGATGACCGGCAGCTTCCAGAGCGAAGCCATGTTCATGCATTCGTAGAGCAGCCCCTGCCCGAGCGCGCCTTCGCCGAAGAAGCAGACCGCGACCTGATCGGTGCCGCGCATCTTTGCCGAGAGCGCGGCGCCCGTGGCGATGCCGGCGCTGCCGCCGACGATCGCGTTCGCGCCCAAATTGCCGCGCTCCTGGTCGGCGATGTGCATCGAGCCGCCCTTGCCGCGGCAGTAGCCGTCGGCCTTGCCGAGCAGCTCGGCGAACATCTTGTCCACCGACGCGCCCTTGGCGAGGCAGTGGCCGTGGCCGCGGTGCGTGCTCGTGATGTAGTCGTCCGCACGGAGCGCCTCGCACACGCCGACCGCGACCGCTTCCTGTCCTATATATAGGTGCGCGAGACCCGGCATCTTCGCGCCGAGATAAAGCTGGTTCACCTGCTCCTCGAAGAGGCGAATCTTCAGCATCTGGCGGTAGAAGCGCAAAAGCTGCTCGTCACCGATTTTACTGGATGCAGCCGGCTCAGCCTTTTTTGTTTTTTGTGCTTTAGCCATGCTTTTCTAGTTTTGAGTGTTGAGTTTTGAATTGAGGTCTTTAACTCAAAATTAAAAACTCATAACTCAACACTATTTTTTTAATCCCGCCATCTCCGCCAGCGCCTCGAAAACCGCGGCAAAATCTTTTTGCGCGAGACCCATGCCGCGCGCGGCGGTGAGCATCTGGTTCGTCACGGCCGTCGTCGGCAGCGGCACGTCGAGCCGCCGCCCCATCTCGAGCGCGAGGAGCATATCCTTCTGCATCATGTTGACGTCGAACCACGCCTCGTCGGGCTGCTTGAGCACGAACGGGCCGCGGTATTTGATCATCGGCGAGGCGATCACGCTGTTGAGCAGCACTTCGACCGCGGTCTCGCGCGCGATGCCGCTCTTCTCGGCGAGCAGCACGCCTTCGCTGAAGGCGAGCATCTGCACCGCGAGGCTCAGATTCGTTGCGATCTTCATCGAGACTGCGAGGCCGTTCGCGCCGACGTGCGTGACCTTCGGGCCGATCGCTTGGAGAACCGGCCGCGCGCGCTCGAAGACTTCACGCTCGCCGCCAACCATGATCGAGAGCTTGCCTTCTTCAAGCGTTGCGACGCTGCCGGAGACCGGCGCGTCGAGCATCACCGCCCCCTTTGCTTTCACTTCCGCCGCGAGCGCCCGGCTCGCAGCGGGGCTCACCGTGCTCATGTCGATGTAGATTTTTCCCGGGCCGAGGCCGGCGATGATCCCGCTCGGACCGCGCGCGACTGCGTCGAGCGCCTCGGTATTCGTCACCATGGAGAAAGTGATTTCCGACGCCTCGGCGACGGCGCGCGGCGTCGCGCCCCACTTCATGCCGGCGTCGATGAGCCAATCGGCCTTCGCTTTGGTGCGGTTGTAGCCGGTGACGCTGTGGCCGGCGTCGATGAGGCGCTTCGCCATGCGGCTGCCCATGACGCCGAGTCCGACGAAGCCGAGATTCGCCATAGATTCAATGAGGTTAGGCCTGCGGTTCCGGCTTTGTCAAGCTGGGTTGCGCGGCGCAAAACTTGCAAGTCGTAGAGGGCGGATGATACATGACAGGAGATTACGGAGGAGCGAATGGCGAAAGGAAAATATTACCGCGACGTGCGCGAGCATCTAAAGGCGCTGGAGGAGCGCGGCAAGCTCGTGCGCGTCAAGCGCGAGATCAACAAAGACACCGAGCTTATGCCGCTCGTGCGCTGGCAGTTCCGCGGCTTGGACGAGGAGCAGCGCAAGGCGTTTCTGTTCGAGAACGTGACGGACGTCAAAGGGAAGAAATTCACCATGCCGGTCTCGGTCGGCACGCTCGCGGCCTCGACCGAGATTTACGCGATCGGACTCATGTGCGAGCCGGAGGAGATTTTCGAGCGCTGGAACCAGGCGCAGCTCAATCCGATCGCGCCGATGGTCGTCGAGTCGGGTCCGGCGCAGGAAGTCGTGCGCACCGGCAAGGACCTGCTCAACGGCTTCGGCCTCGACATGATCCCGGTGCCGATCTCGACGCCGGGCTTCGACAACGCGCCCTATTTAACTTCGGCGAACTGGGTGACGAAGGACCCGGACACCGGCATCTACAACATCGGCAACTATCGCGGCCAGATCAAGGCGCCCGACCGCACCGGCGGCCTGTTTTTGGGCCAGCATATGGGCACGCACTGGAAAAAATGCCAGGCGCAGGGGATTCCGCTCGAAGCCGCGATCGTGATCGGCGTGATCCCGTCGATCGCCTACGCCGCGACCGCGAAGCTGCCGTACGATTTCGACGAGTACCGCCTGGCGGGCGGACTCGCCGGCGAGCCCGTGCCGCTGATCCGCTCCAAGACGATCGATCTCATGGT
>DATFWH010000404.1:0-5660 GCA_035259465.1 Binatia bacterium | reverse complement strand
CCGCCACTCTCTTTTCGGTTCAAAGTACTCTAAACCATCAGCAAACTCGTGAATCGCTTGGCCGAGCTGTGAGTCCCGGGAGATGCCATCATCTCCAAGCGACCAATAGTATTCTTCGAACTGTTTTATCGCCTGATGAAGATTTTCATCAATTGCGCTACGTAGCAGACCGATAAGATGTCTCTCATGCTCGTTCATACCGATTGTGCTCTGATCACCCTCGCCGTCACCGCCGCGCTCTTGCCCTTCAGCTCCAGCTCTCTTTTCCCCGCGTTAGGAAATTGTTCTGCCACCGCAGCGTAGCTCTCTTCCGTGAGTAGTATCTCTCCCGCGGGCGCGGCGCCCTGGAGGCGCGCGGCGACGTTCACGGTGTCGCCGAGCACGGTGTAGTCGGTGACGCCGCCGCCGCCGACGTTGCCGACGAAAGCCTCGCCGGTGGCGACTCCGCCGCCGACCTGGAGGCCTTCTTCCTCCGCCATCACGCTCCGCACGATCTCGAGCGCGGTCTCGACGGCGCGGCGCGCGTGATCGTCATGATGGATCGGCGCGCCGAAGAACGCCATTACCTGATCGCCGACGAGCTTATCGACCGTGCCGTCGCGGCGAAACACCGCATCGCTCGCGAGCGCGTAGAATTTATTCAGCCGCTCCGCGACGTCGGCGGGACTCAACCGCTCGGCGAGCGCGGTGAATCCGCGCACGTCGACGAACAGCACCGATACGACCCGCGTCTCCCCGCCCGGGGGAGCGAGCTCGTATCACAAGGTGCAGAGATTGGGATTCTTCCGCGACGGGCGGATGTTGACGAGGCGGAACGGGACGGAGAACATGCCGAGAAACGGCACGAGACATTCCTTGCAGCGCTGCCGTGAAGGCAGACGCCGGTAAATGCGGCGCACGGCGCGTGCGCCGCCCACCCGCTGTCGCGCAGCCGTGAAGAACTTTCGCATAATGCGATACCTATTGCAGGCCGAAGACTTCCTGAAGCTTGAAGCGCACCGCCTGCTCGCCGCCGGGCGCGACGTCGAACCGCGTCGTGTTCTCGAGCTTGTCCAGGATCGCGCGCCCCTCGGGGTCCTGGTGCATCGAGACGAGGACTTCCTGCAGGCGGTCGACGAGCTGCGGGTCCATTTCCTTGCGCACCGAGACGAAATGGCGCGGAAAATTTTCCGTCTCGCCGAGGATGATAAGGTCGGCCTTTTTCTTCGCGTCGAGCCGGTCGAAGTCCTCGTTGCTGAACGCGCCGGCGGCGGCTCTGCGCGTGAGCACCATGTCGGCGATCTTCGACGCCGAGTAGGCGAAGATGTAGCCGACTTCGTTCGGGCCGACGGGCGCGTCGAGGGAAGTCTTCTCGGCGAGCTTCATGCCTTTGCCGGCGAGAAAAACCTTGGGAAGAAAATAGCCGGAGGTCGAGCCCGGGTCTTCGAGCGCGATCAGCGCGCCGCGGAGATCGGCCAAGTCCCTGGCGCCGCCGTCTTTCTTCGTGAATAGAACGGAGCGGTATTCGGGCGAGCCGTATTTCCACCGACGGAGCAGCGGGATCGCCGCGCCGTCGCGGTTGATCAGGTAAGTGGGATAGGGGCTCTCCATGTAAAAATCGACTTTGTCCTGCTCCAGCAGCTTCTCGAGCTGATAGACGGTGGTCGCGGTGACGACCCGGCCTTCGAAGCGCGCCGCGGGGGAGAGCTTGCGCGCGATGTAGCGGACGAAGTCGCGGTACTGCGGCTCGACCTCGGCCAGCGGCCGCTTGGAGATGACGCCGAGCGCGACGGTTTTCGTCTGCGCTGCGGCGCGCTCCGCGAAAATGAAAATCGTCAACAGGACGGCCGCGTAGATCGATTGCCTCAGCATGCTAATTTTTCCCGCGCGGCCGGAACAGCTCGACGAGCTGCCGCCGCATCGCTTCCTCTCCGCCGGGGAGCGCGTCGAATTTATCGGTCGCGTCGGTCTTGGCGAGGATCTTTCGCCCCTCGCCGTCGCTCGCCATCCCCAGCAAAACATCTTTGAGACGCTTGGTCAGCGCCGGGTCGAGGTCTTTTCGCACCGAGACGAGGTTGCGCGGAAAAGGATCGGTCTCCGCGAGCTTGACGATCTGCGCTTTCGCCTGGTCGTCGGCCCTGGCGTAGTCGTCGTCGCTGAACGCCGCGCCGGCGGCCTTGCCCGTGAGCACCATGTCGATCGTCTTCGCGGTCGAATAGGTGAAGACGTAGCCGATCTCCTTCGGCGCGACCCGGCTGTCGGGCCCCGGCTTTTCGGTCACGTTCAGGCCTTTCTTCATCAAGTAGACTTTGGGCAGAAAATAGGCGGAAGTCGAGCCCGGGTCTTCGAACACGATCAGCTTGCCCTTGAGATCGTCGAGCGTTTTCACCGGCCCGTCCTTTTTCGCGAACAGGATGCTGCGGTATTCGGCCCGGCCGTTTTTCCAGCGGCGGAGCAGCAGCATTGCCGCGCCGTCGCGGTTGACGAGGTAAGTCGGATACGGGCTGTCCATGTAGAAGTCGACTTTTTTCGTCTCGATCGCGTTCGAGAGCTGCGAGGGCGTCTTCGCCGTGACGATTTTGCCTTCGACGTTGAGCTTCCCCGCGACGTAGGCGATGAAGTCCTTGAGATGCGCCTCGACTTCCGCCGGCGGCTTCTCCGAAACGAAGCCGAGCGTGATGGTCTTCGCGCCCTGGCCTGCGGCGCGCGCGTGGGCGGCGGCGAAGAAAAGCGCGCAGCCGGCGACAACGAGAGCGATGCGTCGATTCATGACCGCCTCCTTGGCAGAGGACGAGAAATCTCCGAGCGAGACACCAGGAAGCTACTATAAGCGAAACAAGCTTGGCAAGCGCGAGGCGGTGAAGAAGGGCTACGGTTTCTTGCCGCGCTTTTTCTCCTCCCAGCCGGCGAGGCGATCTTTGATCGTCTTCTCGTAGCCGGAGTCGGTCGGCGCGTAATATTTTTTGCCGCGGAGCGCGTCCGGGAGATGCTCCTGGCCGACGACATGGTCGGGAAAGTCGTGCGCGTAGCGGTAGTCTTTGCCGTAGCCGAGCTTTTCCATCAGCAGCGTCGGCGCGTTGCGGAGGTGGAGCGGTACGGGCAGGGTGCCTTTGTCCTCGACGTCCTTGGCTGCGGCGAGCATCGCCTTGTACGAAGCGTTGGATTTCGGCGCGCTGGCGAGGTAAGTCGCCGCCTGGGCGAGCGGAATTCTCCCCTCCGGCAGGCCGATGAAATGAAACGCGTCCTTCGCCGCGACGGCGACCTGCAGCGCCTGAGGGTCGGCGTTGCCGATGTCCTCGGCGGCGAGGATGATCATGCGCCGCGCGATAAACAGCGGGTCCTCGCCGGCCTCCAGCATGCGCATGAGCCAGTAAACCGCGGCGTCGGGATCGCTGCCGCGCATGCTTTTGATGAAGGCGGAGATGACATTGTAGTGCTCCTCGCCGGCCTTGTCGTAGAGCAGCGCCTTTTTCTGCAGCGCCTCCTGGATGCGCGCGAGGTCGATAACCTTCGCGCCTTTCTCCTTCCTTACCAGCGCTGCGGCGGTCTCGAGCGCATTGAGCGCGATACGCGCGTCGCCCTGCGACTGCTCGATCAAGAATGCGCGCGCGTCTTCCGCCAGGCTCAGGCCGAGCTCGCCCAGGCCGTCTTTGCGATCGGCGAGCGCGCGGTCGATGATCGTGCCGATGTCAGCGGGCGAGAGCGGCTGGAGCACCAGCACCTGCGCGCGCGAGAGCAAGGGCGAGATGACCTCGAACGACGGATTCTCGGTCGTCGCGCCGATAAGTATCAGCGTCCCGCGCTCGACGTGCGGCAGAAAATTATCCTGCTGCGCCTTGTTGAAATGGTGGATCTCGTCGACGAAGAGAACCGTGCGCTTGCCCAGACGGTGGAGGCGCTCGGCCTCGTCGACGATCTTCTTGAGGTCTTTCACGCCGGACGTTACGGCGGAGAAGCGCACGCAGCGCGCGCCGCCGGAGCTCGCGAGGATTTCCGCCAGCGTCGTCTTGCCGCTGCCGGGCGGCCCCCACAATATGAGCGAGCGCAGCTCGGCGGCGCCGACCATGCCACGGAGAATTTTCCCCGGGCCGAGCAGATGCTGCTGGCCGACGAATTCGTCCAGCGTCTTGGGGCGCATGCGCTCCGCCAGCGGGACGGATTGATTCGACTTTCCCGCGCCGGCGGTATCGAAAAGCTCCATAACTACAATGCTAGCATAGTTCGCCGCCGAAGGCGCAGGCGGGGGAGGCGCCTTCTTAGCAAAACGTTTCTGAATCCGTCACCCCCGAATGTTTTAATCGGGGGTCCAGTCCGAAAGTCCTGGATTCCCGCTTTCGCGGGAATGACATAGAGGACAAGCAAGATAAATTGTGGGGCAATAAAATATTTTGTATTCCAACGCCGCTTGAGATATAGCATCGGCCGAAGCCGATGGAGCACGACCGCAAAGACCCCGCCTACTTGCACGAGCCGCGCACCGTGCTTGAGCCCGGCGCGTCGGTCACCGGCAAGCTTATCTACGACGGGCCGGTCAAGATCGACGGCAAGTTCAAGGGCGAGATCAAGGCGAGCTCGCTGCTGGTCCTGGGGCCGCAGGCGGATGTCTCGGCGACCATATCCGCCGGGCATCTCCGCATCGAAGGCGTTCTGCAAGGAACGGTCCGCGTGAAGGACTGGATCGAGATTCTGCCCGGGGGGCGCTTTCAGGGAAATATCGAGGGCGGCAGGCTGAAAATCTTTGCCGGCGGGGTGTTCGACGGCAACGCGCAGCTCGGCGGGATTTAGCCCGCCTCTTCCTCGGTGAGCCGCGCGCCTTTGCCGGATCTTTCTCTCAAATAATACAATTTGGCGCGGCGGACCTTTCCGCGCGCGACGACTTCGACCTTCTCGACGCGCGGCGAGTGGAACGGGAAGATGCGCTCAACGCCGATGCCGTAGGAAATTTTTCGCACGGTGAAGTTGGCGCGGTTCCCTTTGCCGGAGATGCGGATCACGATCCCTTCGAAGACCTGCGTCCGCTCCTTCTCGCCCTCGACGACTTTCACGTGCACCCGGACGGTCTCGCCCGGGCGCAATTCGGGGATTGTTTTTTTGCTCTGCTCGGCTTCGAGCTGATCCAGCGTATTCATGGCTTCTCCTTGGTCGAATTCGTTCCCAACAGACGGTCGAGAATGATCGCCGCCGCCGAGCGAACCGAGAGGTGATTGTAGTCGCTATCGCCTTCGATCGGCTCGAGGATGATGTCGGAGCGGGCCAGGACTTCGTCGGTGAGGCCCCATCCCGTACCCAGGAGGATCAGGAAAGGCGAAGGGTCTACTATTAGCATGTTCTTTAGGCTGGTGAAAGGGCTCCGGCCCTCGCCTTTGCGCGCCGAAGTGACCACCAAGCGGGGTTTCCGGCCCGTCTCGCGCTCGATGTCGATGATCGCGTCGTCGAGCGTGTCGGTCACGCGCGCGAGCGCGAGCGCCTCTTTGCGCGTCTCGTTGTACTCCGCGCCGTAGCCGGTCTCCCAATGGGCGATGATCTTGAGCGACAATTTTTGCAGCGCCTTCACCGGCGTGACAACGTAGAACCCCTTGAGGCCGTAGGTCCGCGCGGCGCGCGCGATGTCGTGAATATCCATGTTGGTGACGGCGGTCGTGACGACCTCGCGGTTCTTGTCGTAGACCGGGTGGTGCAGC
>DATFWH010000403.1:0-13350 GCA_035259465.1 Binatia bacterium | reverse complement strand
GCCTCAGCTGTTTTACAAAAATCTCGACAGCGGATAACATACATTATCGTGAAGCGGACGCTGACGTTATACCTCACCTCGGAGGTGCTCCCGCCGTTCCTCTTCGGTCTGATGACTTTCACCCTGATCCTGCTCGTCGGCCGCATTCTCAAGCTGGTCGAGCTAGTCGTCAACCGCGGCGTGCCGTTCCTGCAGATCGCCAAGCTGTTCGCGCTTATCCTGCCGACCTTCCTCGAGATGACCGTGCCCATGGCGCTCCTGTTGGGCGTCTTCCTCGGCCTGGGGCGGCTCTCCAGCGATCACGAGTTGGTTGCGCTGAAGGCCTCGGGCATAAGCCCGCTACAAATCCTTGTGCCGATCGGCATTATCGCGGTTATCGTATCCCTCATTACGCTCGTAATAACGATCCAGATCCGGCCCGCCGCTAACGCAGCACTGCGCAAAGCGCTCTACACCATCGCTAAAAACCGCGTCGCGAGCGGCCTCAAGGAAAAGGTCTTCAACGACGATTTTCCGAAGATTCTAATTTACATCGAGGAGCTCGTGCCGCCGGGTGAGACGGGCAAGGGCGTCCTCATCGTCGACCGGCGTAACCCCGACCGCGAGCAGGACATCTTCGGCAAAGTCGCCTTCATCGTCTCCGACGAGGAAAACCAGACGATCAACTTCAAGCTTTACGAAGGCACCGTCTACGAGCGACAGCCGAAAAAGCCGGGCTTCAGCCGCACGCGCTTCAACACCTATGATTTTCGGCTCGATCCCGAAGATATCCTCGGCCCTTCGCGGCAGAAAGACCCTGAGCCGAAGGAGCTCTCGTTCAAGCATCTGCGAAAAATCATCGAGACTAAGCGCGCGGAGGGCGTGCGCTTCACGCCGGAGCTTTTCGAGCTCTATCAAAGGTTCGCGTTCGCTTTCGCGCCCCTGACGCTCTGCTTTCTCGCCGTCTCGCTCGTCATGGTGCCGACGCGCTCGCGCGCGAGCCGCTCCTGGGGATTCGCGCTCTGCGTCGCCTGGCTTCTGACATACTACGCTTTACTCTCGCTCGGCAAAGCGCTCGGCGAGCGCGAGATCATCCCTGTATTCGTCGGCGCGTGGCTGCCGAACCTCGTGCTGACGCTGATCGCGCTCCATTTCTTCCGCAAGGCGCTGCGCGAGTCGCCGTTTCTCTTGCAGTCCAAACTCGAGGAGTTCTCCTTCTTCCTCACGCGCCGGATGGCGCTCTTCCGCCAGGGCAGGCCCGTCTGATGGAAAAGCTCAAGGCGATCGCATCCTGGCCGACCGGCGGCATTCTCGACCGCTACATCATCCTCGGCTTCCTGAAGATCGTCGCGCTGAGCCTCCTCTGCACGACGGCGCTATACCTCATTGTCGACTTTTTCGACCGCATCGACGGCATCTTGAAGGCGGGCGCGCCGGTCTGGTCGGCGATCCGCTACTTTCTCTACAAACTTCCGGTTTTGCTGTCGCGCGTCTTCGGTTTCGCCGTGCTTTTTTCCACGTTGTTCTCTATCGGCATGCTGTCGCGAACTCAAGAGATCACCGCGATGCGCGCCGCCGGAATAAGCGTCCATCGCATTGCGCTGCCGCTGTTCGTCACCGGCATCGTGATCTGCGCGCTGAATTTCGTTTGGAACGAGGCGGTGGTGCCGGTATTTACGCGCGAGTCGCAGTACATCTACAAAACCGAGGTGCGAAAGAAAGAGCCCAAGAGCGTCCTTGGCACCAAAGACATGTGGATGCGCTCCGAGGAGGCGTTCGTCAGCGTCGACCGCTTCGATCCGAAGACGAGCACGCTCGAAGGCGTGACGGTTTTTCTTCTGAACCGCGACTTCACTTTGCGCGGGCTCGTCGAAGCCCCTTCGGCACGCTGGAACGGCATGCGCTGGGAGCCCATTCGGTCGGTCGAATGGGTGTTGCAGCCGGGCGGCGGCATGATAGCGCGCGAGGGCAACGTCACGATCCCGCTGTCCGAGACGCCCGAGGACTTGAAGCTGCTCGCGCGCGACCCGGAGGAATTCAGCTTCTTCGATTTGAAAAAACAGATCTCCGATCTTCAGGGAAAAGGGATCGACGCCACCGAGCAAAAGGTCGATCTACAGGTGAAGGTGGCCGTGCCGTTCGTATCGCTGATCATGGTCCTGCTCGCGATGCCGTTCGCCGTGCGGCACACGCGAAGCGCCGGCCTCGCGCTGAGCTTCGGCCTCACGATGCTGATCGGGTTCGGCTACTGGTTCCTGCTCGCCTTCAGCGTCTCGCTCGGCCACAGCGGCGCGATCCCGCCCTGGATGTCCGCCTGGATTCCCAACGCCACCATCGCGATGGTGGGACTCTTCTTCTACTCGACGGCGGAAGAGTAACCGTCGCCACTCCCCTTGACAAACTTCTGTTAGGTCGCGATATTCGCGCTGCCTAGCTGCACCGCAGGTCGACTCCGATGGGAGGTCGTTATGCGCATCGTCTCGCTCCGCACGCCAGCTATCTGCCTTGTTTTTTTCTTCGGCGGCTTATGGATGCTTGAAGCTTCGTGGGCTCAGCAGCGGCCCACCAAAAGAAATTTTGACACCGAGTTTCAGTCCGCGCTGGAATCGGCGAAGAGCGCGGCCGGATTCGAATTTCTCGGCACGCTGGCGCGAAACTGCCTGCTGCCGCAGAGCGGCGGCGAGAACCTGAGCGACAACGTTCCTGAATACGTCACCAATCCCGCCAAGGCGCCGCCGCGCGACAGCTGGTATGCCGAGCCGGCGAAGGTCTTCGACAATTTTTACTTCGTCGGCGGCAAAATCCAATCGTCCTGGGCGCTGACAACCAAGGACGGCATCATCCTGATCGACACGATCTACCCGTATAACTCCGAGGAGCTGATCCTCGGCGGCATGAAAAAGCTCGGACTCGATCCCAAAGACATCAAGTATGTCCTGATCTCCCACGCGCACAGCGATCACATCGGCGGCGCGGAGATGCTGCAGAGCCGCTATCGTCCGCGCATCGTCATGGGCGGACCGGATTGGGAGTGGGTCGAAAAATACCCCAACCGATACAAAACCATGGCGCCGAAACGCGACATCGTCGCGACCGACGGCATGAAAATCACGCTCGGCGAAACGACCGTGACGATCTGGCTCACGCCCGGCCACACGCCGGGCACGATTTCATACACATTCACCGTTTTCGATCGCGGCAAGCCGTTGAACGTCGCGTATTCGGGCGGCACCGCTTTCAACTTCGTGAATAATACCCCCGATCCCGGCATCAGAAATTTTCAGATTTACATCGACTCGCAAAGGCATCTGGCCGCCAAAGCCGCGGCGACCGGCGCGACGGTTCTGCTTTCGAATCACTCCGAGTTCGACAACGCGTACAACAAAAACCGCATGCTCGCCGGACGCGGCAGCGGCCAGCACCCGTATGACATCGGGGCCGAATGGGTCCAGCGCTATTTCAAGGTAACCGAAGGCTGCGCCCGAGCGGCGCAGATCAAGCTCGAACAAAGGGCCGCCGAAACGGCGATGCCTTGAGCAGGAGGTCTTTATGCGCCTCGCGCGGTTTGCCTCGCTAGTCTTCTGCGCCGTTGCTTTGCTTCTGAGCGCCGCTGCCAGCCCGGCCGCCGAATATCCGGCGCCGAAAGAGGGCGATTGGATCGCCCGCGATTTCAAGTTTCACACCGGCGAGGTTCTGTCCGAGGTGAGGCTTCACTACACCACGGTCGGCGCGCCCACCGGCGAGCCTGTCCTGGTTCTACACGGCACGGCCGGCAGCGCGGCCAGCATGCTCAGCGCCGATTTCGCCGGCGAGCTGTTCGGCCCCGGGCAACCGCTCGACGCGAGCCGCTATTTCATCATCCTGCCCGACGCGCTCGGCGGCGGGAAATCGTCGAAACCTTCCGACGGCCTGCGCATGCGTTTTCCCAAATACAACTACGACGACATGGTGCTCGCACACTATCGACTTTTGACGGAGCACCTCGGCGTGCGGCATCTGCGTTTGATCATCGGGCAATCGATGGGCGGCATGCAGGCGTGGCTTTGGGGCATCGCGCATCCGGATTTCATGGACGCGCTCGTGCCGATGGCCTGCCAGCCGGTCGAGCTGGGGGGCCGCAACTGGATGGCGCGGCGCATGCTGATCGACTGGATTAAAAGCGATCCGGAATGGAACGGCGGCAACTACACCAAGCAGCCGCCGAGCGTGCAAAAAGCGCAAGCCTACTTCAGCATGCTCACAAGCGGCGGCGAGCGGGCGCTTTATAAAGCGGCGCCGACCTGGGCCAAGGCCGATCAGTACGTGAACGAGCGGCTCATGCGGCCGGCGTCCGTCGATGCGAACGATTTAATCTACCTCTACGAGTCGTCCCGCGACTACAATCCCGCGCCCAAGCTCGAAACCATCAAGGCGCGTCTTCTCGCGATCAACTCCGCCGACGACGAGCGCAATCCCGCCGAGCTCGGCATCCTCGAGCGCGAGATCAAGCGCGTGAAACAAGGACGCTACCTCCTCATCCCCGCCAGCGACCAAACGCGCGGACACGGCACGACGGGCAGCGCCAAATGGTGGAAGCAGCAGCTCGTTGAGCTGCTTCAGCCTGCGGTTCAGGCGGCGAAATAGATCCCAAATATCCCAATTCTCCACCCCTTGACGTGGGGGCGTCTCCTGCTATAAAGACACTCCGCTTTTTCGGAGGGCTCAAATCGTCAATACCGCCGCTTTCACTTAATCAGCCGGGAAACCGGCCCTAACGACAAGGGGGAAACCATGTCAACCATGTCACGGTTTTCAGCAGGGCTTTTCGCTCTCACGCTCGTCGCGGTTGCCGCCCCGTCCGACATCCACGCCCAGGGACTCATCACTACGCAGAAACTTTCTGCCGCGCTCGCGAACGAGCTGGTCGGCCAAGCAGTGGCGGCTTGCGCACAGAAGGGCATCGCCGTCGTGGCGGTCGTCGTCGATCTCGACGGCGTGCGCCAGGCGGTGCTCAGAGGCGATGGCGCGCCGATCCACTCGGTGGACAATGCTTACTACAAGGCCTACTCGGCGGCGTCGCTGACGCTCTCGCGCAAGGAAGAGAGCACGAAGCAGGTCGCCGACCGGATCGCGAAGAATCCGCCGTCGAACGTGCCCCAGACGCACCTGCCGAACATCAGCTATTCGCAGGGCGGCCTAACGCTCATGGCCGGCGGAAAGGCGATCGGCGCGCTCGGGGTGAGCGGCGCGCCCGGCGGCAACATCGACGAGGAGTGCGGTCGCGCGGCCCTCGAAAAAATTCGCGAGCGGATGAAATAAAGGAAATCTGCGAGCGCCCAAACGCCGTTTAGGCGCCGCCTTCAGGATTGCCGGAGTCTTCCCGCAAACCGACGGAGCGGTGCATCTCGCTGCGGATGCCGGCGTGCTGCGTCGGCGGCTTCGCGCCGCAGTGCGGGCAGGGCGACCACGCGACGGTGCCGATCTTGTCTGCGGTAAGCTTGGTGAGCGTGAAAAGACGGTTGCACGCATAGCACTGAAGCACCGACGTCCAAGTCTTTTGCCGCGAAGACATTCGCGCGACGGTAGATGACCGCGAGCGAAATTGCAATAATTTCGCTCATACTTCTTTTATATCAGAATGCCTTGACAGCCGTTTAATCGCCATGCGAAGCTTCCCACGTTCGGAAACGCGCGGCGAATGCCTTCGTAAAACCCGGGAGGAGATATGAACCTGATGGGCGGATTTTTCATGCGTGCGGCGGTATTGGCTGTAGGGATTTTTACCGTCGGCGTATTCGCAGCCGATGGCGCGGCGCAGACGGAGGTCACGATGGGCGTCGCGTTCACCAACGCGCGCGTCGCGCCCCTCTGGGTCGCGGAGAAGGAAGGCTTCTTCAAAAAGAACGGCATCGACATCAAGATCGTGACGATCCCCGGCGGCACGCAGGGGGCGCAGGCGCTCTTGAGCGGCGGCACCGACGTCTCGTTTACCGATCCGACCTCCATGATCTCCGCGATCGCCGCCGGCGCCCAGGTCGTCGAGGTGATGGCGATCACGACGATCATGCCCTACTACCTCATCGGCGCGCCGGACGTGAAGGCGGTCGCCGACCTGAAAGGCAAGCGCGTAGGCTCCTCGGGTCTCGGCCTCTCCGCCTCGCGCCTCGCGATCCTCGTCGCATTTTCCAAGTTGGGCCTCGATCCGACACGCGACAACATTACCCTCGTCGCCGCCGGCGCCGAGCCCGAGCGCATCGCCGGCCTCGCCGCGGGCGCGATCGGCGGCACGGTGGTCGCGCCCGAGTTCAAGACCAAGATCGAGGAGCTGCGGTTGAACATTCTGGCCGATCTCCGCACGATCAAGATTCCCTGGGAGCAGGACGCGCTGGAAACCTCGAGGAAATTTCTCGAGACCAAGCGGGACGTGCTGGAGCGGGTAATGAAATCGCTGCTCATGGGCAACGCCTACGTACTCAACCCGGCCAACAAGGCCGCGGTCATCGAGCTGGTCCGTACCAAGCTCGGTCTCAAGACCCCGCAGGAGGGCGAAAGCGCCTACAGCGATCTGACGAAATTTTACGTTTTGAAGAAACCGTACCCCTACAAGGAAGGCTTGCAGTCGATCATCGCCGAGGTCGCCAAGGTCGTGCCGAAAGCGGCGACCCTCAAAGCGGAAGACGTGGTCGACGCGAGCCTCATCGAAAGGCTCGACAAGAGCGGGTTTATCGACGGGCTGTACAAGTAGTTAAGGCACCAGCGCGAGCTCGCGCAGCGCTTCGTCTTCCGGCCAGCCGCACATAACGTTCATGTTCTCGACCGCCTGGCCGGCGGCGCCTTTGACGAGGTTGTCGAGCGCAGTCACGACGACGAGCCGGCTCGTGCGCGCGTCGTAGCGGAGCCCGATCGCGATATCGTTCGACCCGCGGACATCCTTCGCCTGCGGGAACTGCCCCGGCGGCAGCAAGCGGACGAACGGCTCGCCGCGGTAAAATTGAGCGTAAAGTTTTTCGAGCGCGCCTTCGGCGGGCGCGCTTTTCAATTCCACATAGATCGTCGAGAGAATCCCCCGGTTCATCGGCACGAGATGCGGCGCGAAGAGGACGGTCACGCGCTCGCCGGAAATCTCCGACAGCTCCTGCTCCATCTCCGGCGTATGGCGGTGCACGCCGACGTTATAGGCTTTGAAGTTTTCGTTGACCTCGGCGAACGACATGTCGACCGCGGCGCTGCGGCCCGCGCCGGTGGTGCCCGACTTTGCGTCGACCACCACGGTGTTGCGCGCGAGTTTCTTCGCGAAGAGCGGCGCGACGCCCAATATTGCGCCGGTAGGATAGCAGCCGGGGTTGGCGACGAGGCGCGCTTTGTCGATTTCTTTTCGATGCAGCTCGGTGAGACCGTAAACCGCGTCCTTGAGCAGGTGCGGCGCCTTGTGTCCCTTGTACCAGCGCTCGTAATCTTTAGGATCGTGGAGGCGGAAATCGGCGGAGAGGTCGATCACGCGCTTGTCGCGCGCGAGGAGCGATGCGACCGCGTCCGCGGAGGTCTCGTGCGGCAGCGCGGCGAAGACAATCTCGGCGGCGCCGGCGGCCTTCCCGGGCTCGAGCGCTTCGAGCACAAGATCGCACTTGCCGGCGAGCGACGGATAGACCTCGCTCACGCGCTTTCCCGCGTATTGCTGCGACGTGACGGAAGTTAGCTTGACCTTCGGATGGCGCGCGAGGATACGCAGCAGCTCGACGCCGGCGTAGCCGGTCGCGCCGAGCACCGCGACGGGAAGCGCCCCGCCGCTCCCCTTTTTCGCAGGATCGGATTTCAACGCTTGGAGTACTGCGGGCGCTTGCGCGCTTTGTGGCGGCCGTACTTTTTCCGCTCGACGGCGCGCGGGTCGCGCGTGACGAAGCCCGCTTTTTTGAGCGGCCCACGATAATCGGCGTTCACGAGCATGAGCGCACGCGTGATGCCGTGGCGAATCGCGCCGGCCTGGCCGGAGATGCCGCCGCCGGTCACGTTGATGTCGGCGTCGAAGCTGCCGGTCGTCTGCGTAATCTGAAACGGCTGGAGCACGATCATGCGCGCGGTCTCGCGGCCGAAGTATTCTTCCAGCGTGCGGTCGTTGATGGTGAGCCCGCCCTTGCCTTCCCTGAGATTGACGCGCGCGACCGAGGTCTTGCGCCGTCCGGTGGCCGAAAAGATCTTTTGCGCCATGATTTTGCTCCTAAGCTCGAATCGTGAGCGGCTGCGGCTTCTGCGCCGTGTGCGGGTGCTCGCCGCCGGGATAAACTTTCAACTTAGTGCGAAGCTTGCGGCCGAGGCGGCTCTTCGGCAGCATGCCCTTGACCGCGAGGCGCACGAGCGTCTCGGGCTTTTCCGCCAGCATTTTCTCCGCAACGGTCAGCCGGATGCCGCCGGGATACTCCGAATGACGGACGTAGATTTTTTTCTCCGGCTTGGTGCCGGTAAGCTTCACGGCGCGCGCGTTGATGACGATGACAAAGTCGCCCGTGTCTTCGTGCCGGGTAAAGCCCGGCTTGTGCTTTCCGCGCAAGACCTTGGCGACCTCGGAGGCAAGGCGGCCGAGGACTTTGCCGGCGGCGTCGACGACAAACCATTGCCGCTGCGCCAGCGCGTCGCGCTTTTTCATCTGAAAGGTTCCCATGGCACCCAAGAAAGCGAGGCGCGAAGATGCATAAGCATCCTCTCCTCGGCCCTCATCCTTTCCTAAAAATATGGCGGGGCCGACGAGACTCGAACTCGCGACCTCCGGCGTGACAGGCCGGCGTTCTAACCAGCTGAACTACGACCCCGGTAATTAATTAGTCTCAAGTTTCGCGTTTCAGGTGTCAAGTACCGGATCGAAACGCTAAACGCAATCTTATAGCACGCGACTAGGGAAGTTGCGAGCCCCCGATTTGCTTTTCGTGAGACTGGAAACTTGAGACCAGAAACTATTCAATATTGGTGGGCGGTACAGGATTTGAACCTGTGACCCCCGGCTTGTAAGGCCGATGCTCTCCCGCTGAGCTAACCGCCCTTCTCGGACGAAGACACCGGCCTCCGAGACTTTTCCGGCGGGAATTAACCCGGCTGACCCAGGGACTCTTTTAAAATTTTCCCGGCTTTGAACTTGGCCGCGCGCGACGACGCGATCTGGATCGCCTCGCCGGTCTTCGGGTTGCGGCCCGTGCGCGCCTTGCGCTCGGAGACCGAGAATGTGCCGAAACCGGAGATGTTCACCTTGTCGCCGTTCTTGAGCGCGCCGACGATGTCGTCGAAAAGCCCGTTGACGATCTCCTCGGCCTTCTGCTTGGGCAGCTCGGCCTTGCTCGCCACCGAATCGATCAATTCTGCTTTAGTCATGTTGCTCCAGTCATAGACCGCCGCCCGCCGGCGGATTAGAAACCCGCCGGCGGGCGAACGGTCCCAAGAATATTAGGCAGTGTTCTACTGAGGCAGGATCTCGACTCCCGGACGATCCTCTTCTTTCTCCTCGAAGCCCGTCGGCTCCTCTTTGGTTTCCGGAGGGGCTTTCTTGAACAGACCCTCGGGGTCGCTCATGATAAGGGCCTTTTTGAGCACTTCGTCCATGTGCGACACGAGCACGAGGCTGACCGACTTGAGGATGGTCGCGGGGATCTCGTCGATGTCTTTTTCGTTCTCCTCGGGGATCAGCACCGTCTTGATGCCGCCGCGGTGCGCGGCCAGGACTTTCTCTTTCAGGCCACCGATCGGCAGCACCCGCCCGCGCAGTGTGATCTCGCCGGTCATGGCGAGGTCGTGGCGCACCGGAATGCGCAGCAGCGCCGAGACGAGCGAGGTCGCCATCGTGATGCCAGCGGACGGCCCGTCTTTCGGGATAGCGCCTTCCGGCACGTGAATGTGGACGTCGATCTTCTGGTAGAAGTCTTTCTCGAGACCGAGGTCGACGGCGCGCGAGCGCACGTAGCTCATCGCCGCCTGCGCGGATTCCTGCATCACGTCGCCGAGCTTGCCGGTGATCGTGAGCTGCCCCTTGCCGGGCATGATCGTCACTTCAGTGGAGAGCAGCTCGCCGCCAAGCTCGGTCCACGCGAGACCGGTCGTGACGCCGATGCGCTGCTCGCCCTCGGCCTTGCCGTAGCGGAACTTGGCCGGACCCAGGTGCTTGGCAAGGCTCTTGGCGTTGATCTGGATCTTCGCGTTGCGGTCGCGCTTGACGACTTCGACCGCAACCTTGCGGCAGATCGAGGCGATCTCGCGGTCGAGGCTACGGACGCCCGCCTCTTTCGTGTAGTGGCGGATAAGCCCGAGGATCGAGCTGTCGGTGAAGGCGATGTTCTCCTGGTTCAAGCCGTTCGCCTCGCGCTGCTTCCCGACCAGGTACTTCTTGGCGATGTTGAGCTTCTCAAGCTCGGTGTAGCCGGCGATGCGGATGATCTCCATGCGGTCTTGGAGCGGCCGCGGGATGCGGTCGAGCATGTTCGCCGTTGTGATGAACATGACGCGCGAGAGGTCGTAGTCGAGATCGAGATAATGATCGTTGAACGCGGCGTTCTGCTCGGGGTCGAGGACTTCGAGGAGCGCCGACGACGGGTCGCCGCGGAAATCGGTCGACATCTTGTCGACCTCGTCCATGAGAAAGACCGGGTTCGAAGAGCCCGCCTTCTTCATCGACTGGATGATTTTTCCGGGCAGCGCGCCGATATAGGTGCGCCGGTGGCCGCGGATCTCGGCCTCGTCGCGCACGCCGCCGAGCGACACGCGCACGAACTTGCGCCCGGTCGCCCGCGCGATCGATCGGCCGAGCGACGTCTTGCCGACGCCCGGAGGTCCGACGAGGCAGAGGATCGGCCCCTTCATCTTGCCGACGAGGCTTTGCACCGCGAGGTATTCGAGGATGCGCTGCTTAACCTTCTCGAGGCCGTAGTGGTCCTCTTCGAGCACCTTTTCCGCCTCGTTGATGTCGAGCTTGTCGTCCGTGAACTCGTTCCAGGGCAGGCTTAGGATCCAGTCGATGTAATTCCGCACGACGGTCGCCTCGGCCGACATCGGCGACATCATCTTGAGCTTCTTGAGCTCCTTGTCGACCTTGTCTTTCGCCTCCGCGGACAGTTTTTTCTGCTTGATCTTGTCTTCGATCTCCTGAATCTCGTTCTTGAACTCGTCCTTCTCGCCGAGCTCCTTCTGGATCGCCCGCATCTGCTCGTTCAGGTAGTACTCCTTCTGCGAGCGCTCCATCTGCTTCTTGACGCGCGAGCGGATGCGCCGCTCGACTTCGAGGATTTCGATTTCGGCGCGCATGTGGCCGAGGACCTTTTCCAGGCGCTCGGTAGCGTTCAGCGTCTCGAGCAGGTTCTGACGGTCCTCGATCTTGATGCCGAGGTGCGTCACGATCGTGTCGGCGAGCCGGCCGGGATCGTCGATCGACGAGACCGACATGACCATTTCCGGCGGAATCTTCTTCTTGAGCTTGACGTAGTTCTCGAAGGTCGCGTGCACCTCGCGGATCAGCGCCTCGACCTCGGTGTTCTTCTCGACGGTCTCGGCGACTTCGTCGACCTCCACCAGGAAAAAGTCCGGGTGGCTGACGAACTTCGAGACCTGTGCGCGGCGCTTGCCCTCGATCAGCACCTTGACGGTGCCGTCTGGGAGCTTCAGCATCTGCACGACGTTGCCGAGCACGCCGATTCGATAGATGTCGTTCTCGGTGGGCTCGTTCGTCTTCGCGTCCTTTTGCGAAGAAAGAAAAATCGGCCCCTGTTTTTGCGTCGCCTCCTCCAGCGCCTTGATCGAGCGCTGGCGGCCGACGAACAGAGGCACCACCATGTGCGGGAAGACGACGATGTCTCTGAGAGGCAGCAGAGGGACCGTGAGCGATCCTTCCTTATCGTCCTTCTTGTCGCTGCGAAATAGCATATTCAATGTTCTCCCTATGCGCTCTCCGCCGCCTTGCTGTAGACGATGATCGGCGGCTCGTTTCTGGTAACAACTTCTTCCGAGACCACCACTTCTTTGATGTTAGGCTGCGACGGCATGTCGTACATGACGTCCAGCATGATGTTCTCCATGATCGCCCTCAGTCCGCGCGCTCCCGACTTCCGCTTCATCGCCTCGCGCGCGATACCTTTCAGGGCCTCTTCGGTAAATTTCAAATGGACACTCTCCATCTCGAAGAGCTTCGAGTACTGCTTGGTCAGCGCGTTTTTCGGTTCCTTCAAGATGCGCACGAGCGCGGTCTCGTCGAGCTCGTCGAGCGTCGCGAGGACCGGCAGGCGGCCGATAAACTCCGGTATGAGGCCGAACTTCAGGAGATCTTCGGGCTGCACGTCGTGCAGCAGCTCGCTGCCGCGCCGGCCGCCGCCCTTCTGATCGAGCTCACCGCCGAAGCCCATCTGCTTGCGACCGGTGCGCTTGCGGATGATGTCTTCCAGGCCCACGAAGGCGCCGCCGCAGATGAAGAGGATGTTGGTCGTGTCGACCTGGAGGAACTCCTGCTGCGGATGCTTTCGGCCGCCCTTGGGCGGCACGCTCGCCATCGTGCCTTCGATGATCTTCAAGAGCGCCTGCTGCACGCCTTCGCCCGAGACGTCGCGCGTGATCGAGGGATTCTCGGACTTGCGCGAGATCTTGTCGATCTCGTCGATGTAGACGATGCCGCGTTGTGCCTTCTCGACGTCGTAGTCGGCGGCCTGGAGCAGGTTGAGGATGATGTTTTCCACGTCCTCGCCGACATAGCCCGCCTCGGTGAGGCTCGTCGCGTCGGCGATCGTGAACGGCACCTGGAGAAAGCGCGCGAGCGTCTGCGCGAGCAGCGTCTTACCCGAGCCGGTTGGCCCTAGGAGCAGAATGTTGCTCTTTTGCAGCTCGACGTCGCCGGTCACCATCTGGCTGTCGATGCGCTTGTAGTGGTTGTGTACGGCGACGGCGAGAATCTTCTTCGCGCGCTCCTGGCCGATGACGTACTGATCCAGCACGCGCTTGATCTCGGCAGGCTTCGGCACCGTGGACGAAGAGGCGAGCGCCTCCTCGTGATCGCACTCTTCGGCGATAATATCGTTGCAGAGATCAATACACTCGTCGCAAATATAGACCGTCGGGCCCGCGATGAGCTTGCGCACCTCGTCCTGGCTCTTGCCGCAGAACGAGCAGACTAAATTTCCCGAGCGCTCATCCCCATGCTTTGGCATAAATCCTCGCTTACTGCTTACTTCTTTTCCGGCCGGTTGGCGATGACGTCATCGACCAAACCGTATTCCTGAGCCTGCTTGCCGCTCATGAAGAAATCCCGATCGGTGTCCTTCTCGATCTTCTTCAGGCTCTGGCCCGTGTGTTTCGCTAATATATTGTTGAGCTCTTCGCGCATCCGAAGAATCTCGCGGGCTTGGATGTCGACGTCCGTCGCCTGGCCCTGGAACC
>DATFWH010000402.1:0-4921 GCA_035259465.1 Binatia bacterium | reverse complement strand
CGCCGCTTCCGGCATATGGTCATCCTCGACGGGCAGGGAAAGCTCGCCGGCACCGTCTCGATGCGCGAAGCGCTGAAATACGCCAAGGCGCTCGACGTCGACGAGACCGTGCGCAGCACGTGGAAGGAGATCGAGGAATTCTGGGAATCCGATGAGCATTATACGCCGGGGTAAACGGCCGGCGTTTTCTTGTTTTTCGGGTCGATTACTGGTAGGTTAATTATCTTAAGAGGAGAGGTAAGTTCGCGTCTCGATTATGGAAACACCCTTAATCAACGATCTAAGTATATCCATAGCGACGGAAAACGGCACCGGCAGCGCCTCCGCCAATAACGTCCTGTTCAAGGCGATCTTCAAGATGGGCATCCCGTGCTCGTCGAAGAACATGTTTCCGTCGAACATTCAGGGGCTCCCGACCTGGTATCAGATCCGCGCTTCGGCCGACGGCTACATGGCGCGGAAGGACGTCATCGACGTGATCGTCATGTTCAACGACGTGACCGCAGCGAAGGACATCCACAGGGTCAGGGACGGCGGCATCATCATCTACGACGATTCCACGCCGCTCTCGCCGACCTTGAAGCGCGACGGCATCACCTATTTCGGCGTCCCGGCCAACAAGCTCATTCAGAAGATCGTGCCCGCCTCGCCACTCCGCATCAAACAGAGAAACATGGTGTATGTCGGCGCGCTCGCCGCGCTGTTCGGCATCGACATGGAGACGATCAAGGCGGTCCTTCAGGACACCTTCGGCAGAAAGCCCGCGGTCATCGAGTCGAACCTGGTTTGCATCGAGGCTGGCTATAAGCACGTCAAGGAAAAGGGCTACGCGCAGAACATCGCAATGCTGCAGCCGATCCCGAACGGCAACAAAGGCAAGATCATCACCGAGGGCAACACCGCCTGCGCGCTCGGCGCGATCTACGGCGGCGCGTCGGTGATCGCCTGGTATCCGATCACGCCGTCGAGCTCGCTCGCGGAGGCGGTCGAGCACTACATGCCGCGCTTGAGGAAGACGAACGGCAGCGCGCCCTACGCGATCGTCCAGGCCGAGGACGAGATCGCCGCGGTCAGCATGATCGTCGGCGCCGGCTGGGCCGGCGCGCGGGCGATGACCTCAACTTCCGGTCCCGGCCTCTCGCTCATGAACGAAGCGATCGGCCTCGCCTATTTCGCCGAGATCCCCTGCGTATTCTACATCATCCAGCGCGGCGGCCCCTCGACCGGCCTTCCGACCCGCACCCAGCAGTCCGACATCCAACTCATGTACTACGCGTCCCACGGCGACACCCGGCACATCATCCTGATACCCCACGACATGAAGTCCTGCTTCGACCTCTCGCGGAAGAGCTTCGACTTCGCCGACCGCTTCCAGACGCCCGTTTTCGTCATGATGGATCTCGACCTCGGCATGAATCTCTGGTCGTCGGACCCGCTGGAGCTCAAGAAAGAGCCCTTCGACCGCGGCAAGCTATTGTCCGCGGCCGACCTCGAGCAGTGGGAGAAGCAGGGCAAGAAGTTCCGCCGCTACTTCGACCAGGACGGCGACGGCATTCCTTATAGAACGATTCCCGGCAACCCGAACCGCAAGGCGTCCTATTTCGCGCGCGGCTCGGGCCACGACGCCGACGCGAAATATTCCGAGGACGAAAAAGACTACAAGCAGACGCTCGACCGCCTGAAGAAGAAATTCGAGACTTCGCGCAAGTTCGTGCCGAAGCCGATCATCGAGCAGCAGGAGGGCCTCAA
This sequence comes from Binatia bacterium, assembly GCA_035259465.1. Taxonomy (GTDB): domain Bacteria; phylum Desulfobacterota; class Binatia; order UBA9968; family UBA9968; genus JAJPJQ01. The sequence continues at coordinate 3,172 of DATFWH010000402.1, read as the reverse complement.
GAGCGGCATCATCTGCTTCGGCTCGAGCTATGAGCCGGTGCGCGAGGCGCGCGACCGCCTGAAGGCGGCGGGCCTAAAGACCAATCATTTATTGCTGCGCGCCCTGCCACTCACCGAGGAAACAAGGAAATTCGTCGAAGCGCACGACGTGATCTATCTCGTCGAGCAGAACCGCGACGCGCAGATGGCTTCGATCTTCAAGGACGAGTGGCCGGACCTCGCGACGAAAATCGTCAGCGTGCTCGTCTACGACGGCCTCCCGGTGACGACGCTGGAGATCGTGCGCCAGATCCGCCGGCATCATGACGGAGAAACCACAGAGGAAACGCAATGGCAGGAGAACAAAAAACTAATCGCGTCAATCTAACCGAGAAGGACTACGAGGGCGCGCCCTCGACGATGTGCCGCGGCTGCGGCCACGACGCGATCTCGGCGTCAGTCATGCGCGCGTTCTACGACAGCAGCGTCGACCCGCGGAAAGTCATCAAGCTTTCCGGCATCGGCTGCTCGTCGAAGACCCCGGCTTATTTTCTGAGCCAGTCGTTCGGCTTTAACGCCGTCCACGGCCGCATGTCGGCGGTGGCGACCGGCGCGAACCTCGCCAACCATACGCTGATCCCGATCGGCGTCTCCGGCGACGGCGACACCGCGGCGATCGGCCTCGGCAACTTCTGCCACATGATGCGGCGGAACGTGAACATCACCTATATCGTCGAGAACAATGGCGTCTACGGGCTCACCAAGGGGCAGTTCTCCGCAACCGCCGACAAGGGCAGCGTGATGAAGGGCGGCAAGATCAACGAGATGCCGGCGCTCGACATCGCCGAGCTCGCAATCGTGCTGGGCGCGACCTACGTCGCGCGGAGCTTCTCCGGCGACAGAAAACAGCTCGCGCCGCTGATCGAAGGCGCGCTCGCGCACAAGGGCAGCGCCATCCTCGACGTCATCAGCCCGTGCGTCACGTTCAATAACCACGAAGGCTCGACCAAGAGCCTGAAGTACGTCAAGGAGCACCTCGACCCGATCCACGATATCGACTTCATCCCGTCGTACGAGAACATCGAGGCGGACTACAAGCCCGGCAGCGACCACATGGTCACGATGCACGACGGCTCGCGCATCATCCTGCACAAGCTGAGCGAAGACTACGATCCGACGAACCGCATGCAGGCGATGCAGATGATCCACGCCTCGGTCGCCGAGGGAAAATTCCTGACCGGCCTCATCTACTACGATCCCAACCGGCCGGACTTCGCCGGCGAGCTCGGCCTCGGCGACAAGCCGCTGGCGGAATTGGGACAGGACATGTTGCAACCGCCAGCGGAGTTCCTGGAGCGCATCAACGCGGATTTCATGAAGTAAGAAGCAAGAAAAAGCTGAACTAAAAAAAGGCGCCGGCCGCGATAAACGCTGCCGGCGCCTTTTTTGTTCCGACTGTTCGGTCGGATCGGACCGATCGGTCTTATTAGATTCCCGCCGCTTTTTTCTGCCCCAGGCTTTCCCAGGTTTTCATGATTTCCGTCGAGTCCGCCACGAGGCCAAAGTGGCGGCGGATGTTGTCCAGCGTGCCCTCGTGCGATTTCTCGTCGTACGCGGCCGAGCAGTCGCCGACCATCGTCACGTAATAATCGTACATGTAGGCGTCGCGCGCGGTGGTTTCGACGCAGACGTTGGTCGCGATGCCGCCGACCATCACGCTCTCGATGCCGCGCGCCTTCAAGACGGTATTTAAATCCGTGTTGATGAACGCGCTGTATCGGTGCTTGTTGACGATGCGCTCGCTCGGCAGCGGCTCGATGCCGTCGTAGAACTCGGCCCCCCAGGTACCCTCGCGGCAGCTGTTGAGCGCTTTCTGCTGCGACTTGCGGTAGATCCAGCTCGGCGTGTCGGTCCACGGGCCGTGGAGCGTCTGGATGTAGATGATCGTGAGGCCGGCGCGACGCCCGGCCTCGATGAATTTCACCAGCCGCGGCACCATCGCCTGCGACGCGGTCATGTCCTCGCCGCGGAGCGCCGCCGCGCCCTTGGAGCTCGCGAAATCGTTCTGCACGTCGACGACAATGAGCGCCGACCAGCGCGGATCCCAGCGCTCCTGCGGAGTTTTCAAGACCATCATGTTTCACCTCCGAGCTTTAGCTGAACGCTATCGCTGACAGCTTCCCGGCTATTATCAATGATCGTGCTTTTTCTGCAAGCCGCCTTCGCCCATCGCGACGATGTCGCGGCGCGCGATCTTCTCGCCCGCGAGCAGGCGCGGCAGGAGCACGTCGAAGGCGGTGAAGGGATCGTGCATCACGCAGCCCGAGAGCCCGAGCACCGGCGTCCCGCCCAGATAGGCCATCAGGAACATCGACCCGGGCAGCACGGGAAAGCCGTGCGAGACGACGTCCGCGCCGCTCTGCCGAATGCCCTCCGGCGTCTTGTCGTCGGGGTCGACCGACATGCCGCCGCTCACAAGGATCAAATCGGCGCCGGCTCTTTTCGCGTCCTTGATGTGGCCGGCGATTACGGCCGGATCGTCGGGCGCGAGCTTCACGTCTTCCAATTCCGTCCCCATATTAGCGAGCTTCTGCCGCACGACCGGGGCGAAGCCGTCCTTGATCCGGCCGGTGTAGACTTCGCTGCCGGTCACGATCAGCCGCACGCGCCGCGGCGGGATCGGCGCAATCGTCACGATCGGCTTGTCTTTGGCGATCGCCTCGGCTTTTGTAACCAGCTCTTCTTTGACGAAGACGGGAATCGTGCGCGTGCCGGCGATGACTTCGCCTTTTTTCACGTAGCGGTCGCCGGGCAGCGTCGCTAGCATGAGGTCGCCGAGCGCGTTGAATTCATACAGCCGCTCGGCGTCGATCTTCAGCAGCCCGGAAGTTTCGGAGATAAGATTCACGCGCCCCTCGACGGGCTCCGTCAATCGAATGTTCGGTCCGGCGGCGGCGCGCGCGAGCCGCTTCGCCGCGTCCTCCTCGTGCAGCTCGCCGGGCTCCAGTTCCATCACATAGAAGTGCGCCTTGCCGACGTCGAGCAGCTTGGAGACATCTTCAGGCCGGATCACGTGGCCGCGGCGAAACGCCGGCCCTTTGTGCTTGCCCGGCACGATCTCGGTGATGTCGTGCGCTAGCGGCAGGCCGACGGCTTGTTCTACGGGAATGACTTTGAGCATGCCTGTGCGCCC
>DATFWH010000401.1:0-2887 GCA_035259465.1 Binatia bacterium | reverse complement strand
GGGACGGTCAAGAAAAAATCTAGAGATGGAGCAGGGCGCGCGCGTTGCGCTCGGTGATCGTCTTGATACGCGCGGGATCGGACTGCTGCTCGACGACAGCCACGCCTTTTTTGAGCAGGCCGAGCCCACCGCAATAGTCCGAGCCGAAGACGATGCGCTCCTCGCCCAGCGTCTCGAGCAGAAATCCGAGCGTCCGCGCGTCCACGCTGGCGGTGTCGATCAAAAAATGATCGAGCAGGATCTCCGAGTAGCTGCGGTCGTCGCGCCCCTTGTGCCTCCAGGACAGGCGCTTGAGCAGCAGCGGAAGCCCGCCGCCGCCGCTGCGAATGACGACCTTCAAATCGGGATGGCGGTCGAACACGCCGCCCGCGATCATGCGGAGCACGCATTCGTTGACGGTCGCGTCGGCGACGACGCCGTAGACGACGCCCGCGCCTTCGTCCTCGAGGCTTTTCAGCGTGGGATCCTTCGTGCTGGTTGCGCCGTGGAGAAAAATCGGCAGCTTCAGCGCGCTGATCTTGGCGAACAGCGGGTCGGCCTCGGGAGAATCGAGCATAAAAGCGTCGTCCCGCTTCGGATAGAGCAGCACGGCGCGGAAGCCTTTCGCCGCCATGCGGTCGATCTCCTGGATCGACGCGGCGATGTTTTTGAGCGAGACCGCGATCGTGCCGAGGAAGCGGCCGCCGTGCGGCGCGATGCGCTCGGCCAGCACATCGTTCGATCGCCGCGTGATCTCCAGCGCGTGCTCCGCGGGCAGGCGATCGGCGTAAAGTCCGGCGCCCTGGCAGACGAGCTGTAAGTCGATGCCCGCTTCGTCGAGCTCGCGCCTGCGGCGGTCGAAGTCGGCCGAATCGAACGGGTCGGGCGAAGGCGCTTTGCCGGTCAGCCGCACGAAATCGTCGACCAGCTCGGAAGGGGTATGATGCGAATGCCAATCGATCAGGGCGGGCATCATCCCCTCAGGCGGCCGGAATCTCCAGGTTGTACAGCTTCGCCACGTTCAGGCACACGAGCTTCGCGCGGCGGTCAGGCGGCAGCGCGCCGAGGTCGCGCTGAATAACCTTCCGCGAGTTCGGCCACGTCGAGTTCTCGTGCGGGAAGTCGTTCGACCACATGCAATTATCGGCGCCCCACCATTCGAGGCAGTGGCCGCCGACGGTGTCGTTGAAGAACGTCGCATAGACCTGGCGGTTGAAATATTTGCTCGGCTCCTCGTCGATGGGCGGGGGATTCCTGTCCTTGAAGCGGCGCCAGTAGTAGTCCCACTGCTGCAGCAGGAACGGCAGCCAGCCGACCTCGGCCTCGACGATGACGATCTTAAGCTTGGGATGTTGCTTGAGAATGCCGTAGAAGAGGAGCTCGAACAGCGCATTCGCGTTGTCGAGCAGCTTGAGATTCACGCTGCCGCGATAGTGCTCGACGCCGTTCCTGCGGCTAGGGTCCTTGAAATAGCTATGGCCGGTGAGGATATGGAGACTCACCGGCATCTCCATGTCGGCCGCCGCTTCCCAGAATTTCTTGTAGTGATCGGAGTGGAAGGGGAGATCGGGATGCGGCACTTCCCAGATCGTGACGCCGTTGAGGCCGCCTTTCTTGCAGCGCTCCATCTCGGCGATCCCGCGGTCGGCGTCGTAGAGCGAGATCGCGGCGCTGCCGACCAGGCGCTTGGGCGCGATGCTGCAATAGTTTATCAGCCAGTCGTTGTAGACGCGGAAGCACGCCTCCTGCATGCGCGCGTCGTCGAGCGCGAAGAGGCTCAGCGCGAGCGTCGGATAGAGCACCTCGGCGCTGAGGCCGTCGGTCTCCATCTCCTTTATGCGGGCGTGTGGGTCCTGGCCGCCGGGATGCCTCTGGAAGCTTTCACCGACGGGGATCGGCTTGAAGCGCGGCGCGTCGGCGCGGAGCGCCTCGGGCACGCCCTTCTCCCACAGATCGTGCGGCTCCATCACGTGCGAGTCGGCGGAAATTAAAATTTCATGGCCGTTGCTTCCCATAAAGCGCCCTCCCGTCTGAGTTAGTCCTTAGTCCAGGGCCGTAGGCGTGTCAATCACGTCTTGACCGCTTCGGGATTGACCAGCTTGATCTCCTTGCCCGCGAAGAAATTCAGGATATTTTCCATCGCGTGATGATACCGCTCGATCAGGATTTCCTCCGTCGCGTAGCCGCGATGCGACAGCAGAACGACGTTGTCCAGCTTGCGCAGCGGATGATCCATCGCGAGCGGCTCGTGGTCATAGACGTCGAGCCCCGCGCCGGAGAGTTTGCCGCTCTTGAGCGCGTCGATGAGCGCAGCCTCGGAGACGATCGGCCCTCGCGCCGTGTTGATGAGGACTGCGCCGGGCTTCATCAGCGCGAACTCCTTCGCGCCGATCATGCCGCGGGTAGTTTCGTTGAGCGGCACGTGGATTGATATGATGTCCGATTCGCGCAGCAGGCGATCGAGCGGGACGGCCTCGGCCCCCGCTTCTCGCGCGCGCTCGGGCGTCAGGGTCCTTCCGGTCGCGAGCACGCGCGCGTTGAAGAGACGCGCCATGCGCGCGACCTGAGAGCCGATCCGCCCGAGGCCCAAGACGCCGAGCGTCTTGCCTTCGAGCACGTGGCCGGCGACGGCGGGCCAGCGCTCGCTGCGCATGCGCCGGTCGATTTCGGGAATGCGCCTGAGCACCGAGAAAATGAGCGCGGTCGTGAGCTCGAACGTGGAGCCGCCGGTGTCGCTCGGCGTGACGGAAACAGCAATGCCGCGCTTCGTCGCGCCGGCGATATCGAGATGCACCGTCGTGCGGCCAGTCTGCGAGATGAGCTTCAGCGCCGGCGCGAGCGCGAGCTGTTGTTCGCCGAAGCGCGTGCGCTCGCGCATGAGCAGGACGGCATGAATCCCGGCGAGCGC
>DATFWH010000400.1:0-4058 GCA_035259465.1 Binatia bacterium | reverse complement strand
TACCGTTCCGAGCGCTACCGGCAGTGGGGCCTCAAGCGCCGCACCAACGCCGACGCGCGCGAGCAGTATCGTCAGGAAGTGAACGCGCTGATCGAACAAATGGGCCTCCAGATTCCGGACCAGACCAAGGGCCGTTTGTACTTTTAAGGGAACCCATGCAGCCAGCACCGAATACCGAAGCACTCGACGAGCATTTGCGCGTCGTCATCCAGGCGCTCCACGGCGCCGTCAGCCGGGCGATGCCGCACGTCAAAGACGACCCGCAGACGGCGGAGAAAGCGATCGCCGACTGCAAGGAAATTCTCGACGAAGTCATCGAGGGCAACGTTTCCGAGTGGCTTAAATAACGTCCGGTATTTTGAACCGTGTTAACGAAGGCGCTCGCTCCCGGGCGCCTTTGTCGTATCTTCGCCTGATCCCGAGGTCGTAAGTGAACATCATCGTCTGCGCCAAGGTCATTCCCGCGAGCTCCGTCATCATCGAGCTCGATCCCGCCGCCAAAACCATGGTGCGCAAGGGCGTGCCGCACGAGCTCGATCCCGCGGCGGCGAGCGCCCTCGAGGAGGCGCTCCGCTTGACGGAAAAACTAGGCGGCACGGTGACGGTGCTCACGATGGGCATCGCGGACGCCGTCATCGGCATCCGCAGCGCGCTGGCGATGGGCGCGCATTCCGCCGTCCACGTGCTCGACGACGCGGTTGCGGGCTCCGACACGGTCGGCACCGCGAAGGTTCTCGCGGCAGTCATCAAAAAGGAGAATCCCGATTTGGTCCTGTGCGCGAGCGAGAGCAGCGACAGCTACTCGGGCATCGTCGCGGGGCAGCTCGCCTGGCTCCTGGGACTTCCCGCGCTCACGTTCGCCAAGGAGATCGCCGTCGACGGCAGGAAGGTGACGGTCAAGCGCCAGAGCGTGACGGGGTACGATGTCTGCGAGGCGGAATTGCCCGCGCTGATCGCGGTCGCGAGCGGCATCAACGAGCCGCGCTATCCGCAGCTCAAGGGCATCATGGCGGCGAAGAAAAAAGAAATCAAGAAATACACCGCCGCCGAGCTCGGCTTGGGCGCCGATCAGGTCGGCGCGGCGGGCGCGAAAGAAAAAGTCTTGAGCGTCGGCCGCCCGGCGGCGCGCGCGGCCGGCAAAATCGTCAACGACGAAGGCGAGGGCGGCAAACAGATCGCCGATTTTCTCGCGGAGCTGAAAGTCATTTAGTCATGTCCGATCTCATCTGGGTCTACGCCGAAGTCGTCGAAGAGCGCATCTCGTCCACCACGCTCGAGATGCTGACGAAGGCGGCGGAGCTTGGAGCCGCCGAAGCGGTGCTGCTCGGCCCCGCGCCGGACAACGCCGTCGCGACGCTCGGGGAATACGGCGCGCGCAAGGTTTACCGGTCGACGGATTCCGTGTTTGCCGACTATCTCACGGCGCCCGCCGTCGAGGCCGTCGCGGCGCTCATCGAAAAGCATAAGCCGGCTGTCATGCTCTTCGCGTCCAGCTACGGCGGGCGCGACTTGGCCGCGGCGCTCTCGGCGCGCTTCGATTGCGGCGCGATCGCCGACGTGGGCGACTTCGTTTTGAAAGACGGCTCCGTCGAGGCGACGATCCCGGCGCTCGGCGGCAGCTATCAGAATACGAGCACGCTCGTGAGCGCGGGCACGAAGCTCCTGCTCGTGCGGCCGAAATCTTTCGAGCCCGCGCAGCGTCCGCAGACGCCGGAGGTCGAAGAGGTTGCCGCTCCGACGAATGCCGAAGCGAAAAGAATCCGCGTCACGCAGCGCGTGACGGTCAAACCGGAAGGCCCGCAGCTCGAAGGATCGAATGTGGTCGTGTCCGGCGGGCGCGGCCTCAAGGCGCCCGAGCATTTCGACATGCTGAAGCAGTTGGCCGAGCTGTTGGGCGGCGCCGTCGGCGCGACGCGCGCGGTCGTCGACGCCGGCTGGGTGCCTTATTCCATGCAGGTGGGGCAGACCGGAAAAACCGTCAAGCCCAATATCTACATCGCGTGCGGCATCTCCGGCGCGGTGCAGCACCTCGCCGGCATGAAGGCGTCGAAGACCATCATCTCGATCAACAAAGACCCCGAAGCGCCGATCTTCAAATTCTCCGATCTCGGCATCGTCGGCGATGTCTTCCAAGTTCTCCCGCAGCTGCTCGAAGAGCTCAAGAAAAGAAAAGGCAAGTAACTACTCGGCGAAGGGCTCGATCCCCATGGATCTGAGGACGGGCTCGGCCGTCGCTGTAGTCAGGAATCGGACCAGCGCGCGCGCCGCCTCCGGCTGCTTGGCGGCGGCGCCCACTCCCGCCGTGAATCCGATCCAAGTCTGCAATTCCTGCGGAATCCGCCCGACCAGCGCGACGCCCGGCACGCCGGAAATCCGCGACGCCACGACCACGACCAGCTCTGCCTCGCCGTCCGCGACCACCTCCACGTTGTAATCCCCCGGCATCGGCCGCAGCTTCGGTTTCATCTCGGCGGCGATACCGAGACGATCGACGAGACCGACGAAATATTTGCCGCTCGCGCCGTCGGCCGGGTAGGCGACGGATTTGGCGTCGAGCAGCGTGCGCTTGAAGGCCGCGACGGATGAGATGTCGGGCTTGGGCGCGCCCTCGCGTATGCCGATGCCGATTCCGGCGCGGCCGATGACGGCGCGCGTGGCGGCGACGACCTTTCCCTGCTTGATGAGATCGTCGAGCACCGGCGGATTGAGAATGGCGACATCGAAAGCTGCGCCGGCCTCGATCTTCTGCTTGACTTCGGGGTTGACGTGGAACTCTACATTGACTTTGTGTCCGCTTGCGCGCTCGAAGCGCGCGGCGAGCTCGACGATCGCGCCTCTCGCTCCGTTGCCGCTGAGAACCTTGATCTCAGCGGCCATCGATGGAACTCCGGCTGCAAACAACAGGAACGATCCCATATTGATCAGCGCGAAAAGTAAACATTTCGTCATGGGATTCTCCTTTGGAAAGAACCCGCCGCCGCTCGGTCATTTTCCCGTCGCTTCCTTGAGATAGCTCCCGTCGTAATAGTTCTTGATATCGCCGCCCATCGGCAGCTTGAAGCCGAAGCGCGTGCGCAGATCGATGACGCCCTGCAGGCCCGAGACGTTGAGCGGGCCGGCGGCGGCCTCGTCGATGCGCTCCGCCGCGCCTTGCGGGCTTAGCTTCGACTCCCTGGCGACCACCTTGATCGCGGCCTCGCGGTTGGCGGGATTTTTTATCCATGCGAATCCGGCGGTGCGGGCGCGCAGAAAGCCCAGCAGCTCGGCGCGGTGGGCATCCGCCCACGGCCGGCCGACGGCGAAGATACTGCCGGGATAATCGGGCAGCACCTCACGGTGGTCGGCCATTTTGATCATGCCGGCGGCCAGGGCGTCTTTATCCACCGGCGGGCCCAAGATTCCTGCGAAGGTCTCCTTCGCGGCCATCGACTCGAGTCGCTTGGGCGTAGCGCCAACCCCGACCAGTTCATAGTCGCCGCGGTCGAAGTCGAGGCCGTGAGCGAGCAGGATGCGGCGCATGACCAGCGCGTACGCGGTGTCCACCGCGTCGGCGGCGAGCTTCTTGCCGCGGAGATCGTCCCATTTTTTGATCTCGGGCCGGACGAAGAGCGGCAGCGTCGGGCTCTCGGTTTGATGCGCGATGGCTAGGATCTCCGGGCCCTCTTTGCCCGACCAGGCGAGCACGTTGTCGAACGAGCCGGTCGCGATGTGGTACACGCCCTTGCTGAGGCCGCGCATCTGCTCGGTCGCGCTGGGCGTAATGGTTACATTGATCTCCAGCCCTTCCTTGGCGAAAAAGCCTTGATCCCGCGCCGCCGCCGTCCCGGCGTCGAGGCGGAACACGATCAGCTCGATTTTTTTTAATTCCTTCGGCTGCGCTTGCGCCGCGACCGCGATTAACAGCGACGTGAATGCCATGAGTAAAATTTGCATACTTGCCATCGTCTCCTTGTCGCGATGAATTTCAACGCATTGCGTTTTTATCCAAGCGCATAGGCAAAGTCCATCGCCTATTCGATCGGCAGCACGGTGATGAGGTTGGTCGTCCCCGGCGTGCC
>DATFWH010000399.1:0-5729 GCA_035259465.1 Binatia bacterium | reverse complement strand
GCCCGGCCGTGGACGGCGCGCTCGAGCGCGTGTACGTGCCGAATCGCACCAGCCGCGACGTCTCGGTTATCGATCCCGCGACGCTTAAAGTCATCGACCGTTTCCCCGTCGGCGTCGATCCTCAGCACATCGTTCCCTCGTGGGACTTGAAGACTTTGTGGGTGAACAACAACGCCGAAGGACGCCGCGACGGCAGCCTCACTCCGATCGATCCGAAAACCGGCAAGCCGGGGAAAAATATTCCCGTCGATGACCCTTATAACATGTACTTCACGCCCGACGGCCGTTCGGCGATCATCGTGGCGGAGGACAAGAAGCGGCTCGATTTCCGCGATCCGCAAACCATGGCGCTCCAGTTTTCGCTTGAAGTCCCCCGATGCGCCGGGATCAATCATGCCGATTTCTCCATGGACGGCCGTTATGCGATCTTCACGTGCGAGTTCGCCGGCAGCGTTGCGAAGATCGATTGGCTCGAGCGCAAAGTCTCGGGCTATCTTAAGCTCTCCAAGGGCGGCATGCCGCAAGACGTGCGAGTCTCGCCCGACGGCTCGATTTTCTTCGTCGCCGATATGAAGGCGGACGGTATCTTTCTGATCGACGGGGACAAACTCGCGGAGATCGAGTTTCTGCCGACCGGCAAGGGAACGCACGGTCTGTATCCGAGCCGCGACGCCAGCAAGCTTTATGTGGCGAACCGCGGCTCAAACCAAATCCGCGGTTGGCGGCGCGGCAAGGGCAGCGTCTCGGTCCTTGACTTCGCTTCGCGGAAAATTGTCGCGAACTGGCCGATCCCCGGCGGCGGCAGCCCGGATATGGGCAATGTGAGCGGCGACGGCAAATCGCTCTGGCTATCGGGACGCTACGACAACGTGGTTTATGTCATCGACACGTCGAGCGGCGATGTGAAAAGCATTCCGGTAGGCAAAGAGCCGCACGGGCTGACTGTTTGGCCGCAGCCGGGCCGGTACTCGCTCGGCCATACGGGAAACCTGCGTTAGTCTTCTACCTGCTTGATCGCCGGCATGACGTGCCGCGCGAATAACTCCAGCGAGCGCAGCGACTCCTCCAAGGATAAGTCGCCGAAGGCGAACTGCCCGATGAGATAGTTCGCCGTCGATTCGCTTTGCTGCGCCTGAAAGAAAGCCAGCACTTCTTCCGGCGTGCCGGCGATGCCCTCGCCGTCGGCCATGATTTCGTCGAATGTGGGCGGGCGCGGATGCTTCGGCGCTCCGCCGAAGGTCGAGTATAAAAATAAAAAGCTTCGGCGCCAGATCGCATAGGCGCGGCGTGCCGCGGCGACGGCTTCTTCGGCGCGCTTTGCGACGACGACGAAACGGCTCACGCCGATCTTCGGCAGCGGCCGCGCGCCGTTGATCTCGCGCCATGTTTTTCGAAAGGCGTCGGCGAAGTCGTGCGTTTCGGCGGCGCTGTCGAGGCTCACGATGTTGAGCCCGCGGCGCGCTGCGCGCTGGGCGCTCTCGATGGAATGGACGCCGTACCAAACAGGTGGATGCGGCGTTTGCAGCGGCTCGACGGCCAGCGGGATGTCCTTAAACGAGAAAAAATCGCCGCTGAAGTTTACTTTTCTCTCCGCCAATCCGCGCAGCACGATCTCCAGCGCCTCGGTGTAAACCTTCTCGGAATCCGCCGGGCCGCGTCCGAAGAACGAGTTTTCGATTATCGACGCGCCGCGACCGAAGCCGATCTCCAGCCGCCCGCCGCTCATCTGATCGAGCATGCAGATCTCCTCGACGAGACGCAGGGGATGATGCAGCGGCAGGGCGTACACGAGCGGTCCGAAACGGATCTTTTTGGTTCGCTGCGCGACGGCGGAAAGAAACAGGTTCGGCGACGGCGCCATGCCGATGGGCGTCGCGTGGTGCTCCGCCACGTGATAGGCGTAAAAGCCCGCGCGCTCGTACGCCTCGATCAGATTCAGCCGCGCGTTGTAGTAGTCGCGCAGCGGGAGCGCGCCGCGGTCGAGATGATCGAAAACGCCGTAAAGCATCACTCCTCCTCAACGGAATCTATCCGAAATCCCCGCCGGTCTACAAGCCGACGGCATTTTACGCCGTTCAGGGAAAATTCCTGACGAGATTAGAGCATTCACCTGCTCCAGGGCCGGCCGAGGTCAAGTTAAAATCAGTTCTGGGGAGTGTGTAGGCAGCCATAAAACGTTATCAAAATCGCAGGAGGTAGCGATGAATCAGGATATCTCGGCAGGTCAGTGGCGACAGATGCGGGGCGCGTTGAAGTCGTGGTGGGGACGACTCACCGACGACGATTTCGACTGGATCGGCGGCGAAACGGACAAGCTCATCGGGTTGATCCAGCAGAAATACGGACAGACGCGCGAAGAGGCGCAGCAGGAAGTCAACCGTCGTTTCGACGAATATAGCTCAGAATACGGCGGCAGTTTCTCCGATATCTCCGCCCGGGCGCAGGAGTTCGGCTCGCAGGCGTCGGCGCGCGTTCGCGATGCGATGGATTCCGCGCGCTCGTATCTGCAGGATAAAAATTACGCCGATTTGGCGGAAGACGCGACCGACTTGGTCCGCAAATATCCGTTGCCGTCGCTCCTGATCGGCATCGGCATCGGCTATCTGCTGGCCCGGAGCTTGAGAGACTGAGATGTATGGTCCGCGACAATCTTCCGAGCCGCGTAACGAGCCGCCGATCGGCGGTCTCGTCAGCGATATCGTCCGCGACTTCAGAGAGTTGATTGTCGAGGGCGCGACGCTCACGAAGCTCGAGGTGCAGGACGAGCTTGGCAAAGCGAAAACCGCCGCCATCGAGGTCGGTGCGGGGGCCGTCGTTTTGGGCATCGGCGCGCTTATGCTCCTGCTGATGATCGTCCATTTGCTCGCCGCGTTAACGGCGATTCCGCTCTGGGGCTGCTACGGGATTGTCGGCGGTGTGCTGGTTGTTATTGGAGGCATACTGCTCGTCGCCGGTAAAAGCACCGTGACGCTCGTTGGGGATTTGCGACGGAGGAGGTTGTTCTCATGGCCAAAAGCGACCCGGCCGACGATAAGATCAATGCCACCCGCGTAAAGTTGGAGCAAACCAGCTCCGACCTGGTGAATAAGCTGGAGCTGCTGCAGAACCGGCTGCAGCAAACCGTCGGCAAGGTCAAGCGGAGCTTCGACCTTCGCTACCAGGCTGCGAAGTATCCATGGCGGATTTTCGGCGGATCGGTCCTGCTCGGGTTTTTGATCGGAATGCGCGGTGCGCGCCGCTCGCTCGCGGATACGACGGACCGCTATGCGCGCCGGGCGACGCATGCAAAACCGTCGAGGTGGCGCGGCGTGCAAGATTCCGTCAGTGGCGAGCTCGCCGCGCTCAAAGGCATCGCCGTGGGCGCGATCCTGAAGACCGTGCTCGGAATGGTGCGCGAAGCGCTTCTGAGTTCACCACGGGCACGGTATCGTTCCGGCCATAACGGTAGGAGTGACTTCTACGAGGACCGCCGGCTTTGAGCCGGTCGTTCTCTTAATCTCTTCCTGATGCGCGGCTGCACATAACGTCAGCGTCTGTACATGTAAAAAAAAGGCGAGGCCGCATCGCGGCCTCGCCCTTTTACTTTTTCCGACAGCCGGTGTCGCCTTACGCACCCAACGCCTTGCGCAGGTTTACAAACGCAGCGAGCTGCGCCTGGTCTACGACGATTTGGTTGTCTTGGGCTTGGTAAAGGCTGCGTTGTGTAATGAGCAGTGTCACATAATCGATGGCGCCGGCGTCGAGGCGCAATTTGGCGATGTTGTAGGCGTTCTGCGACTCGGTAACCGAGCGGCGTGCGACTTCCGCCTGCTCGGTGTTGCTTTTTAGCGCGGCGAGCGCGTCTTCGACTTCCTGGAATGCCGTAAGAACCGTTTTCTGATATTGCGCCGCGAGCTCTTTCTGCCGTGCCGTCACGTTCTCGAGGTTGCCGGTCAATCTGCCGCCCGAGAAAATCGGCGCCAGCACGTTCGCCGCGAGCGAGCTAACGGCGGACGCCGGGTTGCCGAAGCCGGCCGCGATGGCGGTGTCCACGCTGAGCGTCAGCGACGGAAAGAAAGCGGCGCGCGCCGCGCCGATGTCGGCGTCGGCCGCGCGGAGGCCCGCCTCGGCGCTCTGGATGTCGGGCCGCGCGGTCAGGAGCTCCGCCGGCGGGGCGAGGCTCGCTTCAGGCATTTTGAGAGAGGCGAACTGTTCGTCCGGCGCGTCGAAGTCTTGGGGCGCCTTGCCCAGTAGGACGGCGAGCGCGTTGAGCGCCGTAGTCCGCTGCTCGTTCAAGGCGGCGAGCGCCGATTGCAGCCCGTTGACTTCCACCCGCTGCTGCGAGACTTCGAGGCCGGACACGGCGCCTTCTTTGAATCGCGCTTCGATGATGCGGAGCACCTCCTCGTCGTTTTTGAGGTTGTTCGCCGCGATCTGGATCCGATCGTTGAAGCCCAGAATCTGCGTGTAGAGATTCGTCACGTCGGAGGTGATGACGAGGCGAAGCGCCTCGCGGTCAAAGACCGTCGCGTCGGCGCGGTACTTCGCCGATTTCGCCGTGTTGCGGTTCTTGCCCCAAAGATCGACTTCCCAGCTGATGCTGCCGCCGCCGGAGGCGGCGTTGCTCGCCTGCGTGCGCTGCCCGCCGGATTGCGTATACGTGCGCGAGGCCGATCCGCTCGCGTTGACGGAAGGATAGAGCGGCGCTGCGGCGACTTTGGCGAGGGCGCGTTCCTCGTCGATCCGATGCAGCGCCGCCTCGAGATCGAGATTCTGCGCGAGCGCGATGTCAATTAACTGGTCGAGCTCGCTGCTGCCGAACTCTTCCCAGAACGGCTGCTGGGGAGGGTCCGACCGCATGCCGATGCCGGAAGCGTCGTTCCATCCCTGCGGCATGTCCATTGTCGGCCGCGCGAACTGCGGCGCGAGACTGCAGGCTGAAATGGCGAGTGAAAGAGCGATCGCGGTAAGTGGTATATGTTTGCGCATAGTTTACTCCGAGGCCAAGGCGACGACCGGATCGAGGCGGGCGGCCTTCCGCGCGGGCAGGTAGCCGAAGACGAGGCCGGTCGCGGACGCGCAGGCGAACGCCAGCAGCGCGGGCGTCGGGGAGAAAATCACCGACATGCCGCTGTAGCGCAGCGCAAACCCGGCGCCGAGGCCCAGTAAAATGCCGAGCACGCCGCCGGCGGCGCAGACGACCGCCGCCTCGATGTTGAATTGAAGCAGGATGTCGCGCATGCGCGCGCCGGTCGCCATGCGGATGCCGATCTCGCGCGTGCGCTCTACGACGCTGACGAGCATGATGTTCATGACGCCGATGCCGCCGACGAGCAGCGAGATCGCGGCGACCGTCCCGAGCAGCAGCGTAAACGTATCCTGCGTCTCCATCGCGGCCTGCAGGATCGAAGCCATGTTGCGGACGCTGAAATCTTCCGTGCGATGACGCGCCTTCAGAAGCGTCTCGACTTGTTCCTGCGTCGCATCGATATCGCTGGCGTCCGTCACTTTGATCGTGATGCTGCCGAGATAGCTCTTGCCGAAAAGCCGTACGAGTCCGGTCGTGATCGGCGTGAACATGACGTCGTCCTGGTCGTTGCCGTTGGGCGCCGCGCCCTTCTCGGTCATGACACCGATGACGAGGAAAGGCACATTTTTAACCTGCACATACTTTCCGACGGGGCTGCGGCCGTCGGGAAAGAGCGTCTTCGCCACGGTTTTCCCGAGCACGACCACCGGCGCGTACTGTT
>DATFWH010000398.1:0-10166 GCA_035259465.1 Binatia bacterium | reverse complement strand
CCGCCGGCATGTGGGCGCATTCGGTCGAATATCTGCGCGCGCTGCGCGAAATGTGCCGGCGGAACCGCATCCTTTTTATCGCCGACGAGGTCGCGACGGGCTTCGGCCGAACAGGCAAGATGTTCGCCTGCGAGCACGCCGGCGCGGCTCCCGATATTCTTTGTCTTGCCAAAGGCATCACTGGCGGCTATCTGCCGCTCGCGGCGACGCTCGCGACGGAAGAAATATTCTCGGCGTTTCTCGGCGAGTACAGAGAATTCAAAAGCTTCTTCCACGGACATACCTACACCGGAAATCCGCTCGGGTGCGCGGCCGCGCTGGCGAGCTTGAAACTCTTCGAGTCGGAAAAGATTCTCGAACGGATGCAGCCGAAAATCGATTATTTGCGCGGGCGTTTGACGAAGGAGTTTCCGGCGCTCGATCACATCTCCGACATCCGGCAATGGGGCTTCATGGTCGGCATCGAGCTGGCCGAGGACAAACAAAGCCGCCGCAGCTATCCGGTCGAGAAGCGCATCGGACACAAGGTGATCCTCGAAGCGCGCCGGCGCGGCGTCGTCATCCGGCCGCTCGGCGATGTGGTCATTCTCATGCCGCCCCTGACGATCGGCGATGACGAGATGAAGACTTTGCTCGATGTCGTTTACGCCTCGATCAAAGCGGTGACGGAGAGTTGATGGGCTCCGGCGTCTTTATAACGGGCACGGACACCGGCGTAGGCAAGACGCTAGTGGCGTGCGGCCTCGCTGCGCTGTTTAAAGAATCGGGCCTCCGCGTCGGGGTCATGAAGCCGGCGGAGACGGGCTGCGTCGAGAAAGACGGAGAACTGTTTCCCGAAGACGCCGCGCGCCTCAAGGAGGCCGCCGGCTCCGACGAGCCGCTGGAGCATATCTGTCCATATCGTCTCGTGGATGCGCTCGCGCCGAGCGCCGCCGCCGAGCGCGCCCGCGTGACAATCGACATCGCGCGCATCCAGCGCATCTACGACGAGATCGCGTCGCGAAACGATGTTGTGATCGTCGAAGGCGCCGGCGGCCTTCTGGTACCGCTGCTGCCGCATTACACCTACGTCGATCTCGCGAAGCTGCTTAAAATTCCGATCATCGTCGTCGCCGCGAACCGCCTCGGCGCGATCAATCATCTCTCGCTGACGCTCGAAAGCGCCGCCGCTCACGGCCTTCGCGTTGCCGGCTACGTGTGGAATAATTTGGAGCGGCAGACGTCGCTCGCCGCGGAGACTAATCCCGACGCGCTGCCGTTCCTGACCGCGGTTCCCTGCCTGGGAGAAATTCCTTACATCGAGAGCGGCGCATTCGAGCGAGCTTTGCTCGCGAAGCTCTTTTTGGAGCGGCTCGGCGGCGTTCTCGACGCCGTGCTCAAGCCGCGTTGACGCGATCGACGCCGATCTCGCTCGCCGCCTCGAATTTTTTCACCTCCGGCCGCATCGTCCACATCAGCAGCGTAAGCACGACGCCGAGGCCGCTGCCGGCGAGCAGCGCGCCGGGCGCGCCCACGAGCGAGGCGAGAAAACCGACGATCATCGCGCCGACGGCATTGGCGCCCTGCGAGAACATATTGAACACGGAAAACGCGCGGCCGCGGAGATGGTCCGGTGTGAGCAGGTGAAACGACGTCTGGCGCATCACCGCCTGCAACGCGTTGGTCAGGCCGAGGCCTGCGACGAGAGCGACCGCGACCCAGAAGCGCGGCGTGACGGCGAATGCGCCAAGACATAGACTGAAAATCAAAAAGGCCCAGAGCGCGAGCATGCCCTTGCGCCGCACGTCGCCCATCAACAGCACCGTGATCGTGCCGAGCGTGCCGCCGATCGCCGGCGCGGAGGCGAGCATTCCGAACGCCGCCGGCCCGACGTGAAAGATATCTTTTGCGAAGACCGGCAGCAGCGGCCGGTAGTAGCCGACGCTCATGATGATGAAGTCCATCATCACGAGCGCGAAGACGATGCGCTGGAGCCAGAGAAAGCGAACGCCGTCGAGCAGGCCGCGCAGCGTCACCGCGGCCTTCACGCGATCCGACTCCGTCGAGCTCTTGATCATCAAGAAAGACGCGGCGGCGGGAATATAGGCGAGCGCGTTCAACAGATACGCGTTGCCGGCGCTCGCGGCGGCGAGCGCCACGCCGGCGAACATGGGCCCGATGAAATGCGCGCCCTGCGCCACGCTGGAGTTGAGCGCCGCGGCGTTCGTAAGATGCGAGCGCGGCACGAGGCCTGAGATCATCGCCATGCGCGCGGGATACAAGACGATGTTCAGGCCGGAGGTCAGCGCGGTTGCGACGAGGATGTGCCACACCTGGATCGCTCCGATCAGCGTGAGCACGCCGAGCGAGAGCGCGACGAGAAAGTTGCCGAGCATCGTTAGGCAGGAGAGCGTGCGCCGGTCCATGAGATCGGCGAGCGAGCCGCCGAACAGCCCGACGACGAAGAGCGGCACCGCCTGGGCGAGGCCGGTCATTCCCAAGAGAAACGCGGAGCCCGAGAGCTCGTAGACTTGATAAAGGTTCTGCGTTTGGCGCATCTGCTGGGCGATCATGATGAAGAACGATCCGAAAAATAAAAGACTGAAATCGCGGTAGCGGAGCGAGGCCCAGGGGACCGAAGGCGCCGCGTCGGCGGCATTTTCCACGGTGTCGTTCATCGTAGCGGCGGCAAAAGCTACGGAGTGAAATTTTTCAACGCTTCGTCGTACACGGCCTTCAGCGGGACTTTCTTGAGCGCGGCGAGGCGCCGGACGTCGTCGTATTCCGGTGCGCCACGCCGCGCGCCGTCCGGCTGCTCGACGACTTTCACCTTCACGGTGCCGTACTTCGTCTTCACGCGCACGACCTCGCGCTTGAGGACGGCGCGCTCGACCGGATAATAGCGCACGCCGATGGTCGATGTCTCGGAAAAAATGATTTGCGTCATTTTTTCGCGGAGGCTCGCCTCGGCGACGATGCTCAAGAGCACGCCGGGACGGTTTTTTTTCATCTGCACCGGCGTCAGGAAAACGTCGCGCGCGCCGGCGGCGAAGAGCCGCTCGAAAACGTAGTCGTAAAGCTCCGGGCTCATGTCGTCGATGTTGGTCTCGATGACGAGCATCTCGTCGCGCAGCGAAGCGGCTTGGTCCTCGCCCATAACAAGCCGGAGCAAGTTGGGCCGGTCGGCAAACTCTTTCTGGCCCGCGCCGCAGCCGATTTTCTCGATCGTCATCTCCGGCGCGGCGCCGAAGCTTTGTCCCAAGCTCGCGATGATCGCCGCGCCCGTCGGCGTGACGGTCTCCGC
Organism: Binatia bacterium; assembly: GCA_035259465.1. Lineage (GTDB taxonomy): Bacteria > Desulfobacterota > Binatia > UBA9968 > UBA9968 > JAJPJQ01. The sequence continues at coordinate 6,883 of DATFWH010000398.1, read as the reverse complement.
CGCAAGATCGATCCACTCGACCGGCAATCCTTTTAATAATTCCAGCGCCGCCGGGCCGGGAAGCGGCAGCGGCCCGTGGCGCGAGCGCGTTACGCCGCGCCCGAGCGGTATGCGCGAGAAATAAAACGCGTCGATTTTCAGATGCTGCGATCCGACGGCCGCTGATACGATGTCGACGATCGAGTCCGTCGCGCCCACTTCGTGGAAGTGGACGCGCTCCGGCGCGACGCCGTGGACCTTGCCTTCGGCGGCGGCGAGCCGCGCGAAGATATCGATCGCGCGGTCTTTGACGGTGTCTTCGAGCGCGCTCTGCCGCAGCATGCGGCGGATTTCCGCCCAGGAGCGCTCCGGCTCGTTTTTCCCGGCGACGACGCGGAAGCGCGCCGCGCGGATCGCGCCGATTTTTTTACTCCCGACTTCGATTCGATATTTCAGCCCGGATAATTCTTTGAGCTCGGCTTTGAGCGCGTCGAGCGGCAGACCGAGATCGAGCAGCGCGGCGGCGAACATGTCGCCGCTGGCGCCGCCGATCAGGTCGCCGTAGACGATGCGCATTGGAATGTTTCTACCACGGCGTGCGGATCTCTTTGCCGCTCGTCTCGACGTAGATCTTCTCGGCCTTGAACGGCTTCCCGCGCAGCCGGTCGGCGAGCCAGTCGACGATCAGCGTGCGCGAGCGCGGGTTGCGGATCGAATGCTTCTCGCCCTCGTAGACGACCAGCACCTTCGGGCCGCGCACCTCTTCCATGAAGTCGTAGACGAACTCGATCGGGCAAAGCTCGTCGTCCTCGCCGGCAACGATCAGATACGGGCAGTTGATCTTCGACGCGACGCGCTTGAGCGTGAGCGACTTCGCGAACTCATCGAACGCCGCCTCATCGTCGTAGCCTGACATATACATGTAGTTGAGCTTGAACGTCGGCGAAGCGGTGTTGAAGATCGCGTACTGCCCGGGCTCGACGCAGACGCCGCTCACCGCGCAGGCCTTGAAGCGCGGCTCCGCCGCGGCGACGCGCGGGCCCCAGTACGAGCCCATGCTCGAGCCCATGATCGCGAGATGGTTCGCGTCGATTTCCGGCCGTTTGGATAAATAATCGGCGGCGAGCTTCCCCGCGTCTTCGTAGTTCGACGCCGTGCACTTGATGCCGCGCGCCCGCGTCTCGCCCTGACCCGGGCCGTCGATCGCGAGCACCGCGATGCCGCGCTCGATGAACGGCTCGCCATAGAGCGGATTGTCCTCCTTCACGCCGTCCATGCCAGGAATGTAGAGCACGCACGGCACTTTCTCGCCGGCCTTCAATCCCGGCGGCAGATGCAGCAGCGCGGCGATATTTTTCCCTTCGTACGGCAGGTCGACGCGCTCGATCGGCCGGCCGGCGAAGCGGATGAATTTGTCGTAGCATTCGCGCTTTTTCTCGCCCCAGGCGATCCGCTTGGGATTGTTGTCTTCGTAGATCGCCCACATCGCGTTCGTGTAAAACGTCGCCGCGACGTAATAGTGCTCGCGCGCCTCGACCTCGTGGCCGGCGGTCTCGGCCTCGCGCGCAAGCTCCTCGCGCCGCGCCGCCGCGCGGGAGAATTCGCGCGGGATATCGGTGAATTTCTGCACGCGCCGGCTGATCTCGCGCAAATCCGCCTCGACGCCGGCCCCGCAGTTGCGGAGAATCTTGCCGGTGCGCCCCTGGTCCCAATCGAGCCCGCGTGACTGGATGATCTGGTCGAGCAGCCACCGCTGCTCGCGCCAGCGCTTCATTTTCCTTTCAGTCTCGACTCGCATCGTCGTCTCCTTTGCTAAAAAAATCGGGATTTAGTTCCTGAGAATCGAAAAACGAGTCACCCCCGCGAAAGCGGGGGTCCAGGTTAGAAAAGACTGGATTCCCGCTTCCGCGGGAATGACTCGGAGGCTTGTGCTCATTTCCACCTTCTTATTTCGCCTTCACAAACCGGTCGTCGACGAAATTTTTCAAATCCACGTTTTTCAGCGTCGGCGCCGTTTCGACGAGGCTCTCGCGCACGGCCTCCAAACCTTTCATCGATGGATAGGGCGGGCTCGTGAGCGCGGTCGCGTATTCACGATAGCCGGCTTCCAGAAGCGATTCATTCTCGACGCCGACGTACTTCTTCAATACCTTCAGCGCCGCCTTGGCGTCTTCCTTGTAAATCTTTGCGCCTTCGGTGAGCGCCGCCATGAACGCCTGCGCCGCTTGCGGACTCGCGGCGAGGTAGTCGCGCTTCACGGCGATGCCGGAGAAAGTGAATTCCTTGCCGAGATCGGGAATAAACACGAGCCGTCGGTAGCCCGCCTGCAGCGCGGCGGTTGAGAACGGTGGTGAGAGGATGCCTGCCTGGACGGCGCCCGCGCGCAGGCCGGTGAGAATTTCCGGGATGCCGCCCATGCTGATAAGCGAGACGTCTTTCGTCGTTAGCCCCAAATGCACCAGCGCCGCGCGCGCGGCGAGGTCGGCGGCGGAGCCGATGCGCGTGATGCCGATCTTCTTGCCCTTTAGTCCTTCGCCCCGAGCGATTCCTGGCTCGGCCACGAGGGTAAAGACCATCTTGTGCACCGTCGTGCCGATCCACGCAAAGTCGGCGCCCTGCGCCCACGCGGTCATAATCGGGCCAGGCGCGAGGTGGCCGAACTGAATTTCACCCGCCAGCAGCGCCTGCGTTGCGGTCGTGCCGCTGCGGAAATAGATGAGCGATGAATCCAGCCCGTGTTTTTTGAAGATGCCCTGCTCGTGCGTCAGCCAGAGGCCACCGATGCCCGCCGAGATCGCGCTGTAGGCTGCTTTTACGGGCCGGTTTTGCGCCGCGGCGGCTACGGTGAGCCCAAGGGCAAACGCGAGAGCTAGGGTTGCGATTCGCATCGTCGCTCCCAAAGCGCTAAACCATAGTCAAATTCCGAAGCGATGGCAATGCCGGCCACACCGGAAACAAGTTGACCACCGGGGCGATTTATGCCTATAGTATTTTTAGCTGATTTACCTCTTAAATCGATAAGTTTCAGCGCTAAAACTAGATGCTTTTTGACTTCGCCAATGTCTTGGTTTTTACGGCGCTAGGCGCTGGTTTCGTCGGCGTCAACCTGCTGATCGGCAAGTTCCTGCGGCCGAATAATCCGCAGGAGCGGAAGTTGTCGACTTACGAATGCGGCGAGCCGGCGACGGGAAGCGCGTGGGTCAATTTCAATATTCGATTTTATGTCGTCGCGCTGATATTTATCGTATTCGAGGTCGAGATCGCTTTCGTATTCCCGGTCGCTACGGCGTTCCGCCGCTGGGTCGAGAGCGGCCAGGGGGGATTCGCCTTCATCGAGATCCTGATTTTCGTCGCGATCCTCATGCTTGGGCTGGTCTACGCCTGGGCCAAGGGCGATCTCGAGTGGGTCAAGAAAGTCGAATCATAAGGGACACTTATGAAGCCGCTGCTGAATTCGCTGCCGGAAACCGTGTTCACCACCAAGCTCGACGAGCTGCTCAATTGGGGCAGGGCGTCGTCGCAATGGTACATGCTTTTCGGTCTCGCCTGCTGCGCGATCGAGCTCATGCAGACCGGCGGGCCGCGTGCCGACCTCGACCGCTTCGGCTGCGTGCCGCGCGCGACGCCGCGCCAGTCGGACCTGATGATCGTCGCCGGCACGCTCACCTACAAGATGGCCAAGCGCACGAAGCTTCTTTACGACCAGATGCCCGATCCTAAATACGTCATCTCGATGGGGAGTTGCTCGAACTGCGGCGGCTTGTTCCAGGTCGCCTACTCGGTTTGCAAAGGCGTGGACAAGATTATCCCGGTTGATGTCTATGTGCCGGGCTGCCCGCCCCGCCCGGAAGCTCTGACGGAAGGGCTGCTCAGAATTCAGGACAAGATGATGCGCGAGCGCTGGCTCGTGAAAGAGCCGCCGGCGCGCGAGGAGCGGGCGGATACCTAGTGCAGGCGCAGGAGATTTACAACAAACTCGAAAAGCAGTTTCCCGGCAAGGTCGGACTGTTTCGCGGCGATATCTTCGATCCGTGCCTCAATGTCGACGCCGCCGCGATCGTCGATGTCTGCCGTTATCTGCGCGACGACCCGGAGACTTCCTTCGAAGTCCTTTCCGATTTGACCGCGCTTGACTGGACGAAGAAGGACGACGAAAAAATCCAGGTCGTCTATCATCTTTTTTCGTACGGCAAGCGCCACCAGATAGTCCTCAAGGTCGATCTGCCGCGCGAGGCGCCGCGCGTGCCGACGGTTGAAGGTGTGTGGAAGGCCGCCAACTGGTTCGAGCGCGAGGCGTTCGATCTCTTCGGCGTCGACTTCGTCGGCCACAGCGATCTCAGGCGCATCATGCTGCCGGAGGACTGGGTCGGCCATCCGCTGAGGAAAGACTACGTCGAGCAGGAAGAATACGACGGCATCAGCACACAGCGCGCACCTCTCGTAGACAAGTTGTTGAAGTGAGATGAGCGAAGCCGTTTATCCGCAGAGCGAAGTTTTCCACACCGAGGACATGACGATCAGCGTCGGTCCGCAGCACCCGAGCACGCACGGCGTGCTCCGCTTCGTGGTGCGCACCGACGGCGAGGTCATCGGCGAGGCGATCCCCGACGTCGGCTATCTGCACCGCTCGATCGAGAAGATCGGCGAAAAATGCACCTATCACGGCTACGTGCCGTACACCGACCGCGCGGATTATCTCGCCGCGATGTTCGCAAACCAGGGCTTTTGCATGGCGGCGGAGAAGCTCGCCTCGACGGAAGTCACCCGGCGCGGCGAGTTCTGCCGCGTGATCGCCTGCGAGCTCAACCGCATCGCGAGCCACTTGATCTCGGTCGGCACGTTCGGCCAGGACATCGGCGCGATCACGCCGTTTCTCCACGCGCTCCGCGAGCGCGAGACCATCAACGATTTGATGGAAGAGATCTGCGGCGCCCGACTCACGTACAACTACATCCGCATCGGCGGGGTCGGCTACGACATTACGCAGGAGACCTGCGATAAGATTCTCGTCTTCCTTGACCATTTCGATCCGATCATCGACGAGTACAACCGGCTGCTCTCCTACAACAAGATTTACATCGAACGGCTCGCGAACGTCGCCGTTATTACCAAGGAAGACGCGTTCCAGTACAACCTCGTAGGGCCGAATCTCCGGGCGTCCGGCGTCAAATGGGACATCCGCCGGGATATTCCGTATTCCGTTTATCCCGAGCTCGAATTCGAAGTGCCCGTCGGTCACGGCGAGAAGGGGACGCTCGGCGACTGCTACGACAGATACTGGGTGCGCATCCAGGAGCTCCAAGAGAGCAGCAAAATCGTGCGTCAATGCCTGAAAATGATTCCCAAGGGGCCGGCGATCTCGAAGGTCCCGCGCAAGTTCAAGCCTCCGGCGGGCGAGGTTTACGTGCGGGTCGAGGCGCCGCGCGGCGACATGGGCTACTACGTCGTGAGCGACGGCACCGAATATCCCTATCGTGTCCGCATCCGCACCGGCTCGTTCACCGCGATGGGAATCATCGACAAGCTCTCCCGCGGCATCATGGTCGCAGACCTGATCGCGCTCATCGCGAGCCTCGACGTCGACGCGCCGGAGATCGACCGCTAACTACATGAAAGAATTCGTCGATAGCTTAATCCAGCAGGGCTACTTCGCCGGCATGCCGACGCAGGTCGTCTATGCGATCGCGATGGTGGTTGCAGCCTTTGCGGTGCTGTCGTTCTTCGTCGCGCCGCTCGCCGGCGTGACGAGCTGGCTCGAGCGCCGCGTCTGGGCGCGCATGCAGTCGCGCGTCGGCCCCAACCGCGTCGGGCCGCAGGGAATTCTCCAGTGGATCGCCGATGGCGTCAAGAATCTTCTCAAGGAAGACTTGATCCCCGCCGCGGCAGACCATTTCCTCTTTCCGCTCGCGCCGTACATCGTCTTTGTCGGCTTTCTCTGTACCTTCGTCGTTATCCCGTTCGGCAGCGACCTTATCGTCGCCGACCTCAACATCGGCATACTTTATCTCCTCGCCGTTACCTCGATCGTCGTCGTCGGCATCCTGATGGCGGGCTGGTCGTCGAACAACAAGTGGTCGCTGCTCGGCGGCATGCGCTCGGCCGCCCAGATCGTGAGCTACGAGATCCCCGCCGGGCTTGCGGTGCTGACGATCATCTTCGTCGCCGGCACGATGAGCACGCAGGGCATCATCAAGAACCAGGGCTGGGCGCCGTGGGATTGGTATCTGTTTTATAACCCGTTCACGTTCATCGCGTTCTTTCTCTATTTCACCGCCGCGCTCGCCGAGGGCAACCGCACGCCGTTCGACATCCCCGAGGCGGAATCCGAGCTCGTCGCGGGCTACGTGACCGAATACAGCGGCATGCGATTTTTATTTTTCTTCTTCGCCGAGTGGGGCAATCTTTACGTCATCGGCGCCGTCGCGACGATTCTGTTTCTCGGCGGCTGGCAAGCGCCGCCGGTTGGCCATCCTCTCGTCGACGGCGTGCTCCAGTTCACGGTCTTTTTCTTGAAGGCCTATCTCTGGGTTTTCGTCGCGATGTGGGTGCGCGCGACGCTGCCGCGCGTGCGCGTTGATCAGCTGATGGCGCTCTGCTGGAAATACATGGTGCCGCTGTCGTTTCTCTGCGTCATCGGCACCGCGGCGTGGATGGTCGTCTTTCCGCACGGGAACCGCATCGCGAGCATCGCGATGTTCGTGCTCGGGGTGGTGATTCTCGCGCTGTTCGCCGGCCGCGTGCGCTACCAGATTCGCCACTCGAAGCCCGAGCTGTATTTGCGGCCGTATATTTGATTTCACTTTGACTTTAGGCGGCGACTGAAATATCCACTAAGAAAATGAACGGATTCGGCGGCTACATCAAAAACATCGTCGAGACCGTCAGCACGATCTTCGAAGGGCTG
>DATFWH010000397.1:0-6310 GCA_035259465.1 Binatia bacterium | reverse complement strand
GGCCGTCGCTTCTTCATCGATCACGGCATGGGCGTGGTCATCGGCGAGACCGCCGAGATCGGCGACGACGTGACGATCTATCAAGGCGTCACACTCGGCGGCACGAGCTCGAGAAAAGAAAAGCGCCACCCGACCGTGGAGGATTGGGTTTTGATCGGCGTCGACGCGACGATTCTGGGGCCGGTGACGATAGGCCGCAACAGCAAGATCGGCGCGGGCTCGGTCGTCGTCAACGACGTGCCGCCGGACTCGACTGTCGTCGGCATTCCCGGGCGAGTCGTAAAGGGGGAGGGCGTTCACCACGACGCTGCGCACATCATCGATCTCGAACATCACCGCCTGCCCGACCCGGTGGCGAAGGCGATCGGCACGCTCGTTGACTACGTGCAGAAGCTCGAGAAGCGCGTCAACGACCTCTCCGCCCGTCAAGGCGGCCTCGAAGTCAAACAGGCGGAGGACAACGAAGTGCTCCGCCAGGTCAAAGAGCTGCTCAAGATTCAGCAAGCCGACCGTTAGTTTGCCGGTTTCAAGTCCGCATATTTCCTGCTAATTTAATTCTTTGTCCAATGGATACGAAGGCAAAGATTGTCGTCGCGATGAGCGGCGGCGTGGACAGCTCCGTTACGGCGGCGCTGCTCGTCGAGCAGGGCTACGACGTCGAGGGAGCGTCGCTCCGCCTGTGGGAAGCGCCGCGCCCGGCGCCCCGCAGCTGCTCCGATCACCGCGGCGCGGCGGAGATCGCCGCGGCGCTCGGCATCAGGCACACGCTGATCGACGCGCGCGCCGATTTCACGCAGGCCGTCGTGCGGCCCTTCGTCGGCGAATATATCGCCGGCCGGACGCCCAACCCTTGCGTCGCCTGCAACCGCGATTTCAAGCTCGGCATTTTGCTTGAATGGGCGCGGCGCCGCGGCGCCGATTACGTCGCGACCGGCCATTACGCGCGCGTCGAGCGCGATCGTGAGACCGGCCGCTCTGCGCTTGCACGCGGGGTCGATCGACAAAAGGACCAGTCGTATTTCTTGTTCGCATTGTCGCAGGATCAGCTCGCCGCGACGCTGTTTCCACTCGGCGACTTGGAAAAGAGCGAGGTGCGCGCGGTCGCGCGGCGGCTCGCATTGAGCGTCGCCGAGCGGCCGGAGAGTCAGGACGTCTGTTTCGGCGACTACCGCGCGTTCGTCGAGACTCTTGCCGATCCGGCCGAGCTTCACGGCGGCGAGATCGTCGACCGCGCGGGCAACGTCCTTGGATATCACGAAGGACTTCATCGCCTGACCATCGGACAGCGGAAGGGGCTCGGCATTTCCGCGGCGGAGCCGCTTTATGTGCTCGAGATCGACGAGGCGACCAGACGCGTGGTCGTGGGCGGCAGGGAGGAATTAAACAGTTTCGGTCTTGTTGCCGGCTCACTCAACTGGATCGAGCCGCCCGCAGCGACCGAATTCGCCGCCGAAGTGCAGGTGCGCTATCGCGCTCGGGCGATTCCGTGCCGCGTCGGATTGCTCGCGGACGGCCGCTGCGAAACGCGTTTTGCATCTGCATTTCCCGCGGTGACCCCGGGACAGGCGGCGGTCTTCTACCGCGGCGAGACGGTGCTCGGCGGCGGGTGGATCGAGCGGTCGTTGTCCATGCCAAACTCGAGCGACTTACATGATTTTAGATTTTAGATTGCCGATTTTCGATTCAATCTAAAATCCAAAATCTAAAATCGAAAATTCCATGCGCATCGCCATCACGACACTCGGCTGTAAAATCAATCAATACGACTCCGCCGTGATCCAGTCGCGGCTGGAGGGACGGCACGCGATTGTCCCGTTCGAGGACGAGGCGGATTTTTACATCGTCAACTCCTGCACCGTCACCGACCGCGCCGATTGGGAGGCGCGGCAGCTCGTCCGGCGCGCGAAGCGCCGCAGTCCCGCCGCGCGCGTGCTCGTCACCGGCTGCTACGCGCAGGTGAGCCCCGACGAAGTCGCGCGCGTCCCGGATGTCGACTACGTCGTCGGCCTCAACCGCATGGACGATCTCCTCCGCTGCATCGAAGAGGAGGCGGCGCAAAAGATATTTCTCAGCGACGTCCGCCGCGAGCGCGGCGTGCCGGTGCTCGGCGCGCGGGCGCTACCCGGACACACGCGCGCTTTTCTCAAGATTCAGGAAGGATGCGACTACTCCTGCACGTACTGCATCATCCCTTCGGCGCGCGGACTTTCGCGCAGCGTCGCGCCGGAGGCGATTGTGCGCGAGATCGGCGCGCTCGCCGAGCGCGGCTATCAAGAGATCGTGCTTACCGGGATTCATCTCGGCGGCTACGGCCGGGATCTCGCGCCGAAACTTGACCTCACGGCTCTAATCCAGATGATACTGGAAAACAGCCCGGTGCGCCGCCTGCGGCTGAGCTCGCTCGATCCCCGCGAAGTTCCCGACCGGCTGCTGAAGCTCATCGCGTCCTCCGAGGTGCTTTGCCCGCACCTGCATATCTGCGCGCAAGCCGGCGACGACCGCCTTTTGAAAGCCATGCGGCGGAACTACGACAGCGCGTATTATCGAGACATCGTCGTCCGCGCGCGCGAGCTGCTGCCGGAAGCGGCCTTGGGAAGCGACATCATCGTCGGGTTCCCGGGCGAAACCGAAGCCGATTTCGAGCGCCAAATGGAATACTTCGCTTCTCTGCCGCTTACATACTTTCACGTTTTCCCCTATTCCGTGCGTTCGGGCACTCCGGCCGTTTCGTTCTCCGACCACGTTCCGCCGGCGGTCAAAAAGGAGCGCGCCAAGCAGATGCGCGCGCTCGGCGCCGCGAAGAAACGCGCCTTCGCGCGGCGTTTCGTCGGACGGCGGCTCTCTGTCCTAATGGAGAGCGTGGCGAAAAACGGCGCGCTCACCGGCTACAGCCGAAATTATCTCCCCGTCGCCGCCAGAGGCCCCACGGCCGTCAACCGGGAAGCCCAAGTCCACATCGCCGGGTTTGAAAACGGCGCGCTTTTCGGTACAGTGCTCAACTAATCGTTTTTCCGCGGCCTGGAAAAATCGAATTTTCAACGGAGCGAACCGCCACATGGCTCGCGAAGCGCCCCTGACGCTCCTGCAAAAAGAGCTGGGCTACTCTTTCTCCGACCCCGACATCCTGCTCCGCGCGGTGACGCACATCTCTTACGCGCGCGGCAAAGCCGGCGGCCACAACGAGACGCTGGAATTCTTGGGCGACGCGGTGCTCGATCTTGCCGTGAGCGATCTGCTGATGCGCCGGTTTCCCGACAAGAGCGAAGGCGACCTGTCCAAGATGCGCGCCGCGCTGGTCAACGCGACGGCGCTGGCGGAGAAGGCCGCGCGCCTCGGTCTCGGCGGTCTGCTCGTAATGGGAAAAGGCGAGGAGCGGAGCGGCGGCAGAACCAAAAGGTCGATTCTCGCCGGCGCCTTCGAAGCCGTCGTCGGCGCGGTCTTCTGGGACGGCGGCTATGAGCCGGCGCTCCGGGTTATCGAGAAGTATTTCGGGAACGAGATCCGCGAGAAGAAGCTAGGGCAGGAGGATTACAAGACGCGCCTGCAAGAGATCAGCCAGATGCTTTTCCACGAGCCGCCGGTATACAAACTCGTCGCCGAAATGGGTCCCGACCACGAGAAGCGCTTCGTCACCGAGATCATCGTCGGCGGCAAGCTCGTCGCGCGCGGCGAGGGGCGGAGCAAGAAGCAGTCGGAGCAGGAGGCAGCGGGGAAAGCGCTCGCAAATCTGCGCGCCCCGTAGTCCCCGATCGGTTGTTCCGAGCCTTCGGACCCGATCGTCCGAGACGAACAGACCCGATATCAGCCTCTCGTCGCTGTAAAATGAAAGAGCGGGGATTGCATCATCAGACAGCAGTCGCGTTTCTAAACCGCTTCTCGTAGCAGCGCCGGATCTTATTCCTCAGCTTTTCGTAATCTTCCAGCAGCCGCTTGCCGGCGCGGTTGTCTTTTTTCCCTTTGTACCCCAAAGCAAGGGCGGTCTGCTGCAGAAGCGCCGGATCGCGCTCCAGGACATCGAGCGATTCGTTGCGTTCGAGGCGCAGGCGATGATCGAGCCTTCTGAGGAATAAATAGCCTTCCGAGAGCACGCGATATTCCGCCGGCGTAATGAGGCGCTCGGCGCCGAGGGCTTTGAGCGCGTCGAGCGTCCCCTGAGTTTGAATTCGCCGCCTGCCGCCGCCGTGTTTCAGCTGCAGCATCTGCGTCAAGAACTCGATGTCGACGAGACCGCCCATGCCTTTTTTCAGATTGAAGCGCTGCGCGCTTTCCTTCGCGAGCTCGTTCTCCATGCGCGTGCGCAGGTGATCGATCATCGCCACCCCTTCGTCGGTAAGACCCTTGCCGTAAGCGAAGCCGCGCGCGACTTCTTCCGCATCGTGGCCGAGAGAGAAGTCTCCGGCGGCGGCGCGCAGCTTGACGAGCGCCTGGCGCTCCCAAAGCTCCGAGCTGGTCGCGTGGTAGTGGCGGAAGGCGGCGAGCGAGGAGACGATCGGGCCCACGCGCCCCGAAGGGCGCAGCCGCATATCAATGCGGTAGAGCACGCCTTCTTCCATCGGCGCGGTCAGAAATGTGATGAGTTTCTGCCCGAGCCGCACGTGGTAGTCGTGCTGGTCGATGGCGCGCCCCGGGCCGCCGGCGCTTCGAGCCTCCTCGTCCGCGTCGTAGACGAATATTAAGTCCAGGTCCGACCCATAATCGATCTCCCGGCCGCCGAGCTTTCCCATGCCGAGCACGGCGAAGCGTCCGCCGGGCAGCTTGCCGTGCTTCTCTTCGATGTCGGCGGTCGCGAGGGCGAGCGCGGCGTCCAGACATGCGTCGGCGAGCGCGGTAAGCTCGCCGAAAACGTCTTCGAGGGCAAGCTCGTCGCCCAGATCGTGAACGCCGATGCGGAGAAGCTCCTCGCTCTTGCCCCGGCGCAGCGCGTTGAGCTTTGCTTCGAGACCGTCGGCGGCTTCCGCCGCGGCCAGCAGCCCGCGGCGGATCTCGGCGGCCGATTTCCGCGGCGTCACGAGATCGGCGCGGAGCAGGCTATCGACCAGCTCGCGCCGCTCGAGAAATAGATCGGTCAAGTACTGGCTGCCGGCGAAGAGTTCGACCAGCAGGTGCATCGTCTTCGGATTCTCGGCCAGCAGCGAGAGGAATCCCGTCCGGCCGCCGAGGTGGCGGCTCAATTCTGCCAAGTTGAACAGCGCCCGCTCGGGCGCCGGAGAGGCGGCGGCCGCTTCCAGCAGCGCGGGCCCCAGCAGCCGCATGATACGCAGCCGGCGCGGCTCCGGCGGCACGTCGCCGTCGCGAATCATCAGCAGGTCGCGGTAGGCGCGTTCCGGGTCGGCGAGCCCGAGCTTTTGAAGATAGTCGACCGCGCCGCGCTCGTCGTCGAGCTTCGTCCATACGGTTTCCCAGCGCGACAACTCCTCGGCGCGCATTTCCTTCTCCGCTCCGTGAAACAGCCGGTCGAACGCCGCGCGCACCGCCGCCGTATGGGTTTCGCAATCGCGCCAGAAGAGCTCCCGCTCGCTGCGGCCGCGCACTTTTGTGTACCCGAGACGGCGCGCGAGCGCCGTCTCTTCCGCTTCGCCTTCGGGAATGGTGTGGCTGTGCGCCTCCTGGACCATCTGAACTTTGTGCTCGACTTGACGGAGGAATCGGTAGGCGCGACTGAGGCTCTCCCGCTCGCTTCGCGGTATGAAGCCGCGGTCCGCCAGACGCGCAAGTCCGCCGAGCGTGTTGGGATCGCGCACCTCCGGGTCGTTGCCGCCGTTCAAGAGCTGCAGCGCCTGCGTGAAGAATTCCACTTCGCGGATGCCGCCGCGACCCAGCTTGACATTCCGCGTCTCGTGCGACGGCCCCAGCAGCTCGCGCTCGATGCGGCCCTTCATCTCGCGCAGCTCCTCGACCGTGCTGAAGTCGAGATAGCGTCGGTAAATAAACGGTTCGACTTCGCGCAAAAAGTTCTCGCCGAGGGCGATGTCGCCGGCGGCGGGCCGCGCTTTGATGAGCGCGGATCGCTCCCACGTTTGACCCCACGATTCGTAGTACATGAGCGCGGAAGCGGCCGATTGCACGATCGGCCCCTGGCTGCCGAAGGGTCGAAGCCTCAAATCGGTGCGGAAGACGAAGCCGCCGGCGGTGATCTCGCCCATTGTCCGCGTGATCGCCTCGGCAACGCGCGAGAAAAACTCGCGCGGCGCGAGCTTGCCTTTGACGCCCCCGGCGCTTTCGCCTTCGTCTTCCTCGTACAGATAAATGAGATCGATGTCGCTGCTGAAGTTGAGCTCGCCACCGCCAAGCTTTCCCATACCGAGAACAA
>DATFWH010000396.1:0-3318 GCA_035259465.1 Binatia bacterium | reverse complement strand
CTCGACCTGCGCGGCGAGCTCGCGCGTCGGCTCGAGGATGAGCGTCCGCAGCGCGCCGCGGCGCTCCAGGCGCGTGAGGATCGGCAGCGCGAAGGCGGCGGTCTTGCCGGTCCCAGTCTGCGCCGAGCCGATGAGGTCGCGCCCGGCGAGCACGAGAGGGATCGCGCGCAGCTGGATCGGCGTCGGATCGGTGTAACCGGCGGCGGCGACGCCTTCGAGAACTTTGGGCGAGAGGCTGAGTTTGGAAAACGGCATGGCTATTTCGCGTAAAGCCGGTCGATGAAGCCGCTCTTGTCCAGCTCCGCGAGCGGGCCGGACTCGATGAACTCGGACGGCGCGTGCTTGCCGAAGCGCGGGTTCAGCTCGACCAGATGATCGATCACGGCCTGAACGGCGCTTTCGGCGACGTACGGTTTGATCGGAACGTCCGAGGCGTAGTTCCAGGATTCTTCCAGCGCCTCGCGGTCGTTCGTGCCGAAGAACTTCGCGAGGATGCGAAGGGTCTCTTCCTTGCGGGTCTTGAAGAAATGAATGCCGCGCACCATCGCGCTCACGGCGCGGAGCGCGAGGTTGGGATTCTCTTTCAAAAACGAGCGGCGCGTGGCGAGGCTCGACCCTTGATATTCGACCTTGAGATCCGAAAGATTCACCAGAAAATTCATGCCCGCCTTGCGCGCGAACAGCGTGCTCGGCGGCGTCAGCATCGTCGCGCTCACACGCTTCGATTCCAGCGCCGTCCACATGACTTCGTTGCCGCCGACATAGAGGATTTTGACGTCCTTGTCGGGATCGAGCCCCAAGTGGCGCAGCGCGACGCGCGCGTTCTTTTCATACGCGTCGCCGGGACGCTGGAGGCCGATAATCTTGCCGCGCAAATCGCCGCCCGTCTTGATCTCCGGGCGGGTGACGAGCGTCATCGACGCGTAGCGCGTAAATCCGGCGAGCATGACGAGGTCGCGGTACTGCACGGCCGGAGGCAGCAGCAGAAACGCCGACATAATGGAAAATCCCACATCGCCGGAGACGAGCGTCATCGGCGCGACGTTGCCGGCCGTGCGCACGACGTCGACCTGAATCCCTTCCTCGCGGAAAAAGCCCGCTTCTTTCGTGACAAAGGGTATCGAGTGCACGACCGCGCGCGCGGCATAGCCGATGTTGACGTGGTCTTTTTCCGGCTTTCCTTGAGCGACTGCGCGCGCGGCGAAAGCGAGCAGCAGAATCCAGATGGCGACGAATACCGCTTTCTTCACGTGCGACTTTACCTACCGTGCAGGTTGCCGAGAGTCAAGCGATCGATTCGCTCGCGCGCACGCGCCTGACGGTGCGGTCGCGCAGGCGGCGGAGCTCGGCGCCGATCTCGACCGGGAAGCGCTTCGCCGCGCGCAGCGCCTTGACGCTCTCGTCGAGCAGCACGAATTCGGCGCGGAACCGCTCGCGAATTTCGCCGAGTGCGGGATGGGGCGCTTTGATCGCGCCTCGTTCCATGACGGTTTGCAGCAGCGGCTCGCCCTCCAGTGTTTCGCCCGCGAGCCCGACGATGTCTTTTGCCAGCCGGCCGCCGTCGCTCCGGCGGAAGACCTGCTTCTGTCCCGGCATCGACGCCTTGCCGCGGCTCAGCTTCAAAACCGGGCGGCCGTCGACTTCGACGAGCTTGTAGGCCATGTCGAGCCACGGCTGGTCGCCGGAGGTGCCCATTTGCGTGCCGACGCCGTAAGCGTCGAAAGGCACGCTTTTCGCGGTGAATTCCGCGATGTCGTGCTCGTCGAGGCCGCCGCTGCCGAAGATCTGCACGCCGCGAAAGCCCGCCTCGTCGAAGATGCGGCGCACCTCGCGGGCGAGGGCGGCGAGATCGCCGCTGTCGATGCGCGCGCCGCGGAGTTTTTTTCCGCGCGCGGCGAGCTCGCGCGCGATCGCGACCGCCTTCTTCGCGCCGGCGATCGGATCGTAGGTGTCGAGCAGAAGCACGCAGCCGTCGGGAAAGCTCTCGGCATAGGTGCGGAACGCCTCCATCTCGCTCTCGAAGCTCGAGATGAACGAATGCGCCATCGTTCCGACGACCGGAATGCCGTATTTTTTCCCGGCGAGCACGTTGCTCGTGCCGGCGCAGCCCGCGATGTAGCTCGCGCGCGCGGCTTTCATGCCGGCGTCGATACCGTGCGTGCGGCGGAGCGCGAAGTCGACCACGCTGCGGCCGCCGGCCGCGGCGACGCAGCGCGCCGCCTTGGTCGCGATGAGCGACTGGAGGTTCAGCTGGTTGATCAGGAACGTCTCGACGATCTGAGCCTCGATGATCGGCGCGGTGACTTCCATGATCGGCTCGTCGGGAAAAAAAAGACGGCCTTCGGGGATTGCGCGAACGCTGCCGGTGAAGCGCAGCGTTCGCAAATAATCGAGGAAATCCGCGGCGAAGATGCGCGTCGAGCGTAGATAATCGATGCCCGCGGCGTCGAAAGCGAACGCCGCGAGAAAATCGAGCGCGTCTTCGAGCCCGGCGGCGACATAGTAACCGCGATTCTTGACATGCCCGCGGACGAAGAGGCTGAACGTCGCCGGCCCGGTGCGGCGGCTGTGAAAATACGCCTGCGCCATCGTGAGCTCATACAGGTCGGTCAAAAGGGCGAGTTCCCGGGAGTCTTCCACAGCAGCCTCGATCCGCTTTTTCAGTTTAGTGTCGGGAAAACGCTAAGTAAAGTACGCGAAATTATCGTCCTCGCCGCGCTTTCGGCGCGCCGTTAGTATTGCTTTATCGAGACTCATTTGCTATGCCTAAAATTCGAGCACAATCAGGGAGGGGCCGCGATGTTCAACGAGAAAATCGAGCTGAAAGACTTTCACAAGCAGGATCCGGAATATCAGGACCTTCTGCGCCGCGTGCTCGCCATCCAGGCCGATTGCGAGATCGGCGGACCGAATCTCTACGTGAAGAACATCCTCCCGACGGCCCCCAGCAAAGTCGATCAGCTCATCGTCGCGCGCACGGCGGCCGAAGAGATCGATCATTTCCGCAAGATCGCCAAGCTGGCCGGCGATATCGGCGTCGACGTCTCGTACGTGCTCAACTGGCCCAACGAAAAGCGCTACGTCGAGGCTTTCCGCGGCAGCATCAAGACCTGGGAAGATTACGCCGTCTTCGGCTTTCTGATCGACCGCGTCGGCCGCTACCAGCTGGAAGAATTCCTCGATTGTTCTTATTTGCCGCTCGACCGCGTCGTAAAAGACAGCCAGGTGATCCGCGAGGAGGAAGGCCACATCGATTTCGGCACGAATAAGACCGCCGAATACGCCGCGAAGGGCGGCGAGGCCAAGGAGCGAATTCAG
>DATFWH010000395.1:0-15784 GCA_035259465.1 Binatia bacterium | reverse complement strand
CTACGGCGCCGCCGCCGTCGCCGGAAGGCTGCGCGACAGCGGCGCCAGGTTTCTATTCACAGTCGACGGATTTTATCGACGCGGCCAGCGCGTCTTATTGAAGCCGGTCGCCGACGAAGCCGCCGCAGCTGCGCCTGCCCTGCAGCATATGCTCGTTCTTGACCGTCTCGGCGTTGACGCCTCTGTGTCAAGTTTTTGGAGTTTTCGGTGGCGGGAAGAGACCGCACGCCAAAGCGACGCGGCGGAAACCGAGAGGACCGACGCCGAAGACCCGCTGATGCTCATCTACACATCGGGTACCACCGGCCGGCCGAAAGGAGCGCTCCATACGCACTGCGGTTTTCCGATCAAGGCGGCGCAGGACATGATGCACGGCTTCGATATCGGATCGGAAGACGTGCTGTACTGGGTCACCGATCTCGGATGGATGATGGGGCCGTGGGAAATTTTCGGCGCGACGCTGCTCGGCGCGACGATCGTGCTTTACGAAGGCGCCCTCGACTTTCCGGCGCCGGATCGTCTGTGGGCGCTCGTCGAACGCCACCGCGTGAGCGTTCTCGGCGTCTCTCCGACCCTCATTCGCAGCCTCATGGGCCACGGCCCAGGACCGGCAGAGCGGCACGATCTTGCGAGTCTCAGAATCCTCGGCTCGACGGGCGAGCCGTGGAACCCCGACTCGTGGCTCTGGTACTTCCGCACCGCCGGCAAAGGCCGCCTGCCGATCATCAACTATTCCGGCGGGACGGAGACTTCGGGCGGACTCGTCGCAGGAAACGTTCTCACTCCGATGAAGCCGTGCGCTTTCGCGGGGCCGCTTCCGGGAATCGCGGCCGATGTCGTGAACGAAGAGGGACGATCGGTCCGCGGCGAAGTCGGCGAGCTCGTCGTGCGCAAGCCGTGGATCGGCATGACGCGCGGCTTCTGGAACGATGCTGAGCGCTATCGGCAAACCTACTGGAGCCGCTTTCCCGACGTGTGGGTCCACGGCGATTGGGCCGCCGTGGATAAAGACGGTATGTGGTACATCCTCGGCCGCTCGGACGACACGATCAAAATCGCCGGCAAGCGCCTCGGGCCCGCCGAAGTCGAATCGATTCTCGCCTGCCATCCGTCCGTGAGCGAAGCGGCGGCGGTCGGCGTGCCCGATCCGATCAAGGGCGAAGCGCTCGTTTGCTTCTGCGTGTTGAAGCCGTCGAGCGCTGCGAGCGAAGAGCTGCGGGAAGAACTGCGGAACAACGTCGCGGCGCAGCTCGGCAAGCCGCTGAAGCCGGAGACGGTAAAATTCGTGGACGACTTGCCGAAGACACGCAACGCGAAGATTATGCGGCGCATCGTCCGCGCCGCCTATTTAGGCGAAGATCCCGGAGACCTCTCGGCGCTGGAAAATCCCCGGAGCGTGGTAGCCGTCCGGAGCGCGCTTTAGCGCCGCCACTCAGTCGAAATCGGGGAGCCGCGGGAAGCCCTTCATCGCCCCCTCGACAATCGGCACGGCGACGAAGTCCTCGAACTTCGGCCGCTCCTCGGGCTTCAAGTTGCCTACCTTCACCATGCGTTCGCTGGTGTAGTCCACCTTCTCGCGCAAGAGCCCGTCGTTCTGCGACCAGACCTTGCCTTTGGTGAATTCGTCGTAGGTCTGCTCGACCACGTCTTTCGGAATTTTCGCGTACTTCACTCCGATCTCGACGGTGCGCGCCTTGTTCGCGTACATGAAGCGGTTCGCTTTGATCAAGGCGCGAACCAACGATTGATATTTCGCCGGCTCGGCGGCCAGCTTCTTTTCCGGCGCGACGACGACTAAAAACAACTGGTTAGGATCCAATTCCCAGAATTTGACGAGCGGATGAAACGAAGGGTCCTTCTGCCGCGCCAATATCAGTTGATCGGCGTGCAGCACGGCGGTATCGATCTGTCCCGCGAGCAGCGGCGGCACGTCGGCGGACGCGATCGGGACGAAAGTTACCTCGTCGGGCTTGATCCCCGCCTTTGCCAACACCATGCGGCTGAGAACATCGGCGAAGCCGCCGATCTCCTGGACGCCGAACTTTTTGCCCTTGAGGTCCTGGAGCGTCTTGATATCTCCTCGCACTGTCAGCGTCGAACTGAACTTCGGCGCGGGAGCATAGATCGCTTTGAAGCCCGCCTTCTTGCCGACCGAGACGACCGCAGCGGCGCCCGCTCCAGCGCCGGCGTCGAGCCCGCCGCCGACGATGTTGCGATAGACATAAATGCCGCCTTCGAACGTGCTGATCTCGACGTCGAGCCCCTCGTCGGCGAAAAACCCCTGCTCCTTGGCGACCCAAGGGGTGAGGTGCACCACGTTGGGCGGCGTCGTCGGCATGCCGAAGCTGATCTTGGCGAGCGGAGCCGAAGCGCCCTCCGCCGGGAGCGTACTCACCCACAATGCCGCGCCGAGCGCGGCGGCGGTTAAGGTTCGCCGCAATGGCCTTTCCATAGCGTGTCCCTCCAGCCCCGTTCGAATGAAGGGGCTCGAATCGTGACAGCCTCGAGAATCGCCTGCAGATATAAGCAGCCGAACGCCTAATTGTAAAGGTTTAATCTTATTGCGCGGCCGCGGAGATGGAGAGAATCAGCACCCCGCCCTCGTGGGGTGGCCCGCCGAGGAGAAAGTTGCCTTTGTTGGGAAATCTTACGGTCGTGTCGACGATCGGCTTCTCGCCTTCGAGAAGCCGCACTTTGAGCGAGACACGGCTATTGCGAAACTCGAAAGGCTGAACCACAAGCGAGCGCCCGCCGGGAATCTCGAAAACGGTATTTCCCTGCCAGGTCCCCTTCTGCGATTCCTCCCGGATCAAGCGGTAGCAGCGGTACTTCACGACTTCGAGCTGCTGCTTGAGTTTCGCGAGCTGGGAGTCCAGACACTCGGCCTGATTGGTCGCGAAGATGGTGCCGATTTTGAGTTGGACGGGCTGGGCCGGCTGTTCGGCGGCGCCGAGCGGCGCGGCGACGAGCAGCCACAGGCTAAAAAGCCTGCTCGCTCGCCGCAGGCTCGACGGAATTGTCATCTTCGGTCTCCTGATTTTCGAACAGCCAGATCACTGTTGTTTTGGTCTTCGCCTCGCGCAGCAAGGCGACGTTGAAGCCGTGTCCGTCGATCGATTCGACCGATGCCAGATTGGTCGGGGTAAACCAGTTGGAGTAACGTACCGTCGAGAAAAGCGCGATCAGAACTACCGCCGCGACCGGAACGGCCCACGCGATGCGCGGGAAAGCAAAGACGCCGCGCATCCAGTCGAACGCGCGGTCGCGCCACGATTTCTCGCTCGCGATCCGGTCGCGCACGCCGGCCCAGAACGGCGCGAACGCGGCGTCGGACACCCGCGCCTCGAGCGCGCGCTTGAGCGCGGCGTCGAGCCGCTGGATGCGCTCCTTCTCGGCGGCGCAAGCGGCGCATTTCTGGACGTGGAGCTTGACCTCCGCGGCCTTGGCCGACGGCAGCTCGCCGTCGAGCCAGGCGCCGAGCCATTCCTGAATGCGATCGCATTCGGTCATAAATCCGGACCTAGTTTCTCCTGCAATTTTTTCCGGGCATAATGAAGCCGGCTCATGACTGTTCCCTCGGAGCAGCCCATGATGCGGCCGATCTCTTTGTAGGAGAGTCCCTCGACGGCCCGCATCAGGATGACCGCTTTGTGATCCGGTGTCAATTCATTGATTGCCGCCAAAAGCTTGTCTCCCAGCTCACGGTCGCGCAGCTCCCGGTACGGGTCGGTGCCGAGCGAATCCGGCTCGGCCGCGACCTCGTCCATATTTTCTCGCAAGTCAGCCGCGCCGCGCTTCTGCCGCCTCTGGAAGTCGATCGCGAGGTTCACCGCGATGCGGTAGATCCAGGTGTAGAAACTCGATCCGCCCTGGAAGCTTTTAATGTTGCGGAAACCCTTGTAAAAGGTCTCCTGCGCCACTTCCATGGCGTCCTCGCGGTGGTGGACTATGCCGAGAATGACCATAAGGACCCGGCGGTAATACTTGGCTGTGAGCTCCTCGAACGCGGCGGTGTCCCCCTTCTGGCAGTTGCGGATGAGGTCCCGCTCGCTAAGCTCCACAGCTAGCCCTGTTTGTTTGGACGTGGCGGATTCTTCTTTATTCAAGGGGTCGGCCGCGATTTGCAGGTTGAAATTTTCTCTAATTACCATAAAATCGACTTAAATCCACACGAACGCACCAACGATAATCACAAGACGCTGAAAGACAGCATGCTGGTTCAATGCCCCGCTTGCCGCACGACCTATCGCGTCTCCGAAGACGAGGTGGCGACACCGAACCCGACTTTCCGCTGCTCGCGATGCAAGAACGTTTTCGTCCTCGGCGGCAAAGGACAGTCGAAGCCGGCGCGCCAACGCGTTGAGTCCGCGCGCGCGGAATCGCCTGAGCTCAGCTTTACTTTCGACGCGCCCGCGCCGCGCGCGCAAGAGCAGCCGGCCGCGGCTGAAGCCGCTCCGGCGACGGCGGAAATCTTGCCGACAGCGAACAATCCGACAACCGAGGAAAAAGACATTGTCGAGGCGAAAGACGTCGTCCCCGAAATCCCCGTCAATCATAAAGCGGAGCGCGACTGGACGTTGGACGAGCGGCCCGCCGAGAGCGATTTCGCTCCCCGCGACACGAAGCCCCAAGCGCGATTTGAGAAGCCCGTCGAGCCGGCGTTAGTCTTCGCGCGCGAGCCTCAGATCAAGAGCGAGAACGGCGCCGAGGCAGCCGCCGAGGGCAAACGGCCGCTCTCGATCGCGCCTTTTTTCTTCCTGAGCGGCCTTTTGCTCCTCGTGTTCGCCAGCGTGACGCTGCTGTACAAGACGCGGCCTGAGCCGATCGAAGGCGTCCTCAAAGGCGTCCCGCTGATCGGCTCATCGATGGTCCGCAACGACTATTTGCGCCAAGGAATCGTCCTGCAAGCCGTAGTCGCGCAGTTTCAGCGCATTCAGGGGAATCGCGAAGTCTTTCTGCTCTCCGGTGTCGCGGTGAATCGCAACCGCGTCAAGGTCCGCGAGGTGAAGATCGAAGGCTACACCTATGCGCGGGACGGCAGCGTCCTCGAAAGACAGGTCATCACGATCGGCAACGCGATCTCGCCGAAAATCATCCGCGATCTCACGCAAGCGGAAATCAACGACCTGCAGAAGACCGGGCCGGTGAAACGCTTCGAGATTCAACCCAACGAGTCGGTCCCGTTCTCAATCGTGTTCGTGAAACCGAACGTCGCGTCGCCGCAGAGCTTCGGCTACCGCGTCGTTTCCGCCGACGAAGTGTAAGTCCGGCGCACCGTTCCGCCACCGACGGTTATTTGTTTTCCTTTTTTTTCTCGTCCTTGGGCGTGATGTCGATCTCGTCGGGCTCTTTCATCGTGCGGCGGAAATTGCGGATGCCTTTCGCGAGACCCGAGCCGAGTTCGGGCAATTTGCGGCTGAAAAGAAGCAGGATAATCAGCAGGATAAGAAGCAGCTCCCAGATACCGAGCCCGAACATGTCGGTCATCTTAGACCCGGCCTCCCCCCATTGCAACGCCGGCTGGAAATGCGCCGGTGATCATGTTAGCTCTCGATTCCGGTGGAAAACTCAGCCCTCCAAAACGCCGCGACGGGCTTGACCCAAGAGCTGGCGAGTTTCGTCCATAAGACCTCCTATCGCGATGTGGCGCCGGAAGTAATCCGGCGCGCGCGCGGTTTCATCCTCGACGGCCTCGGCGTCATCGTCGCGGGCTCGACGGAAAACGGCTCGCGCATCATGCAGGAGTATATCCGAGGCATGGGCGGCGTCGCCGAAGCGACGGTGGTAGGAGCAGGCTTCGCCGCACCTGCGGCCAAGGCGGCTCTCGTCAACGGCGTCTCCGGCCATGCGATGGACTACGACGACACGCAGCTTTCGACCTCGAGAGAATCCGTCTACGGCCTGCTCACGCACCCGACGACTCCCGTTCTCGCCGCCGTCCTCGCGGTCGGCGAGCACAGGGGGGTCTCCGGAAAGGAGATGCTGCTCGGGTACATCCTCGGCGTCGAGGTGGAATGCCGCGTCGCCGATGCGATCGACCCGCGCCATTATCAGTCGGGATTTCACTCGACGGCGACGATCGGCGGCCTCGGCGCCGCGATGGCGATCGGCAAAATCCTGCGCTTGAAAGAGGAGCCGCTGCTGCGGACGCTGGGACTTGCGGCGAGCATGGCTTCGGGCCTGCGCGAGAACTTCGGCACGATGACCAAGCCGTTGCACGCCGGCCGCTCGGCGGAGAACGGCGTCACCGCCGCCGAGCTGGCGGCGCGCGGCTTTACCTCGGCGGTCAACATCATCGAGGCGCGCCGCGGCTTTTTCAACGCGATGGCCGGCGGCGGCGATGGGAGCAAAATCACTGGACGGCTTGGCAAGCCGTACTTCATGATCGAACCGGGCATCTCGATCAAGCCCTACCCGTCCGGCTCGCTGTCTCATCCGGCGCAGGATGTCATTCTCGATCTTGTCAAACGGCACGACCTCCGTCCCGACGATATCGACTCCGTTGTCGTCGGGACGAACTCGAACGTTCCGAACGCGCTCATCTATCCGATGCCGAAGACGGCGCTCGAGGGGAAATTCAGCATTCCGTTCTGCATGGCGATCGCGATTGTGGAACGCAAAGCGGGCATCGCGCAGTTCACCGACCGCAAGGTGCGCGACCCGCGTGTCGTCGATCTCATGAAGCGCGTGACGCTCGTCGTCGACCCCGAGCTCGAAGCGCTCGGCTACGATCAGGTGCGCTCGCGCGTGCGCGTAAAGCTCAAAGACGGCCGGACCGTCGAGGGCCGCGCCGACGTCGCGCGCGGCCACCCGGAAAAGCCGATGAGCTGGGACGAACTGGCCGATAAATTCCGCGATTGCTGCCGCCTCGTGCCGGGCATCCGCGCCGACGAGGCGATCGGCATGGTCGCCGATCTCGACAAGCTGAAAAGCATCGCGCCGCTCATCCGCGCGCTCGGCGGAACGCCTAAAGCCGCGAAGCGGCCGGGAAAGAAAAAGTGGAGTCCCGCTCGGCGAAAGTAGGCGGCTTCGTCCGCGAGCTCGAGCTCGCGCGCGTGCCGCCGGAGGTGCGGCAAAAAGCGAAGCTCGTCTTCCTGGACGCGCTCGGCATCGCGCTCGCCTCCTCGACGATGGACTTCGGCGCGATCGCCCTCGACGCGGCGCGCGCGCTCGGCGGCAGGAACGAAAGCCGGCTCATCGGGACGCGCGATAAAGTCGCCGCCGCCAACGCGGTTCTCGCCGGCGGGACGCTCGCCCACGGCCTCGACTACGACGACACGCGGGAAGGCGCGATCGTTCATACGGGCTCGACCGCGGCGATCACGGCGCTCGCCGTCGGCGAGGCGACCGGCGCGGGCGGAAAAGCGACGCTCGAAGCCGCGATCGCGGGCACCGAGGTGATGTGCAAGATCGGCCTCGCCGCGCCGGGGAAGTTTCACGCGCGCGGCTTTCATCCGACGGCGCTTTGCGGCACGTTCGGCGCGGCGGCTGCCGCCGGCAAGCTCTACGGACTAGAGTCGGAGCAGTGGGTGGACGCTTTCGGCATTTGCGGCAGCCAGAGCTCGGGCATCATCGAATACCTGGCGGACGGCACCTGGACCAAGCGGCTTCATCCCGGCTGGTCGTCGCACGCAGGGGTCGTCGCCGCGCTGCTCGCGCGCCGCGGCTTTCGCGGCCCGGCGGCGGTCTTCGAGGGAACGCACAATTTCTACAAGGCGTTCGGAGCCAGCGACCCCGACCTCGGCAAGCTCGACGAGCTCGGGAAAATTTGGGAGATTCCGTATCTTACCTTCAAGACTTATCCCTGCGGCTCGATCTCGCATCCGTACATGGACTGCGCGCTGCGGCTGAGGCAGAAACATTCTCTCCGGCCGGAGAACATCGCCGAAGTCGTCTGCCGCACGGCTGAAGGGCCCGTACACCGGCTATGGGAGCCGCTCAAGGACAAGCAGCGGCCCGTCAGCGACTACGGCGCGAAGTTCGCGCTGCCGTACAGCATTGCGGTCATCCTCGTCCGCGGCAAGGCCGGCTTGGCGGAATTCACCGACGAGGCGATTCACGACGAAGAAGTCTTGCGGCTGGCGGACCGCGTTCGCTACGAGCTCGATCCCACCATCGATTACCCGCGCCACCTCTCGGGTCACGTGAAGATTCGGTTGAACGACGGCGCATGGCTGGAAGAGAATCAGCCCTATCCGCGCGGCGGCTTCGAGTCGCCGCTGCCGCCGGCAGAGATCGAGGAAAAGTTCCGCGCCAACGCCGCGCTCGCGCTCGACGCGAAAAAGGCCGACCAGATCGTGCGCGCGATGCGTGATTTGGAAAACCTGCCGAAGATCGCGGCGCTGGCGAACCTGCTAGCGCCTTGATCAGTCCCGCGACATTCCCACTAGCGGGCGGATTCCCACGACGCTGAAGAAAAGCTCGCGGATCGATACCTCGCGCGACGCGCGGACTTCGCGGAAGCGATTGAACAGCGCGAAGTAAACCCCGAGCCGGCAAAGGCCGGAGAGCATGAAGAGCGTCAGCAGCGAATGGCCCTGAATCGGCGGCAGCTTGGTCGCGAGAAAGCCGCCGAGCGAGGCGCCGGAGAAGATCGCGACGCCGTTCAGCACGTTGAAATAGCTGATGCAGCGCACGCGCTTCGACGGAGTCACGGCGTCGTAGATGAAGTTCGACGCCGCCAGCGTAAAGCCGCTCCAGACGAAGCCCGAGAGCATCTGCACGCAGGCGAGATAGACCACGTTCCGCGAGGCGAGCCAGAGCAGCGGAATCATGCACGCGAAGAAGCCGCTCAAGCGCAGCACGCGCGCGTTGCCGACGGCGTCGGCGTGCATCCCCCACATCGGCAGCGCGAAGAGTCCGGCGAGCGTCGCGAGCACCTGCACGAGCATATACGTCAAGTAACTGAAGCCCAAATCGCGCAGCATGAAGACGGCGAAAAACGGCGCGGAAAGATAGGTCGCCATCATCATCATCGCCGAGAAAGCCACGAACTTGACGAAGTTGCTGTGCCGGAAGCGCACGATGAAGCGGTAAAAGGTGAAATCGGCGGCGGGGTCGCGCCGCTGCGCCACGTCGCGCATGCGCGCTAGGTACACGGCGGAAATGAAGCGCGCGAGCGCGCCGGCGGCAAAAATGACCGCAAAACCGAAGACCGCGGAAACGGCCGAGGTCCGATAGAGCAGCAAGCCCGCGGCTACCATGCTGGCGACGTGGACGAGACCGACGACGCGGTTGCGCCAGCCGAAATAACGCCCGCGTTTCTGCTTCGGGATATATTCCGTCATCAGGCTGCCCCAGGCGGGGCCGGCGAGCGCGCCGGCGGAGACGAAAAGAACCAGCAAAGTAAGAAACAGCGCGATCGGCTGCCCCGCGCCCGTCCAGGCGAGCAGCGCGATCAGGGCGAGCAGCGCCGCCTGCGCGGTCACCAGCCCGACGAGGAGCTTCAGCCGCCCGCCGATCCGGTGGACCGCCTGCACCGAGAAGAGTTGCGACAGCGAGCCGAAGAGCTGCGGAAAGCCGCTCACCCAGCCGATCTGCTGCGCGGTCGCGCCGAGCGCGAGCGCGAACGGGATGAAATACTGCTCCGTCACGCCGCTCATGACGGAGGCGCAAACGCCGTCCTTGAGCGAGGCGCGAAGCGTTTCCCTGACGGTGATTTTGCCGCGCGGCATAGAAAAACGCGGCGTTGAGAGTCGCGTCGAAAAATGGTAGCGAACACTCGGAAGCATGTCCAGCCGATTCGACGCCTTGTGGGCGGTCGGCATTCACGGACTATTGAGTGGCGTTGTCGGATTTGTTAGTCTGCGCCGCGCGCAGATCCTAGAGGAGGCACAACATGAAGCATCTCGTCGCAGTCGCTCTCGTTGCTCTGGCCGCGCTGGCGGCCTCGCGGTCGCAGGCGCAGGACGCGGCGATGATCGAGGCCGCGCGCAAGGAAGGCAAGGTCGTCTGGTACACCTCGCTGGCGATCCCGTCTTCGACCGCGCTCGCGCACTACTTCATGAATAAGTACAAAGGCATCGAGGTCATCGTCAACCGCAACGGATCGCAGCGGGTACTGCAAATCGTCATGTCGGAGGCGTCCGCCTCGATCAAAAACGTCGATGTGATCCATACCTCCGACGCCGGCCATTTCGTGCTTCTGAAGGGCAAGGGA
This sequence comes from Binatia bacterium, assembly GCA_035259465.1. Lineage (GTDB taxonomy): Bacteria > Desulfobacterota > Binatia > UBA9968 > UBA9968 > JAJPJQ01. The sequence continues at coordinate 5,625 of DATFWH010000395.1, read as the reverse complement.
CTGCTCGCGCAATACAGCCCCAAAGCGGCGGAAGTTTTTCCCGCCGGCTTTAAAGACCCCGCAGGATATTTCTACGGCATGCGCGCGACGCTCTCGGCGATCGCGTACAATCCGAGGGTGATCAACGAGAAGGACGCGCCCAAGAGCTGGAAAGACCTGCTCGATCCGAAATGGCGCGGCAAAGAAGTCACGGCGCATCCCGGCTACAGCGGCATCATCATGACGCACGTGCTCGCGCTCGTGAAACAGCTGGGCTGGGAGTATTTCCAGGAGCTCGCCAAGAACAAGCTTCACATCGTGCAGTCGGCCAACGACCCCGCGCAGGTCGTCGCCTCGGGCGAGCGGCCGCTCGGCGTCAACGGCGCCGAATATTTTTATTACAAGACGATGAAGCAGGGTAATCCGATCAAGATCGTCTATCCGAAAGAGGGCGTGCCGCTCGTCGTCTCGCCGACGGCGATCGCCAAGGACGCGCCGCACCCGAACGCGGCCCGGCTGTTCACGGAATTTATTCTGTCCAAGGAAAATCAGCAGATTCTCGCCGACAAGGAGGGTCTCTACACCGGACATCCCGAAGTCACCTATCCGAAAGACAAGCCGATGCTGAAAGACCTCAAGCTTTGGGCGGTCGACGCGGAAGAGCTGGAGAAACGCAACGCCGAGCTCAAAAAGCGCTTCACGGAGTTTTTCGGCGCTTGATTAAAACGAATCCGTTTTCGACCGCAAGTTCAGTGAAATAGCATGTCGATTCCCGGAACGAGGGTCGCCGAGAGGGTCGCCGAAGCGCGCGGCCTCGGCCTCAAGCGGTTCGACCCGACGCTCCCGGTCTGGATAGCGGCGGCGCTCTTCGTCGTCTTCCTCATGCTGCTGCCGCTGGGCGCGATCTTCATGACCAGCGCCTACACTGAAAAGGGCCTCTCGCTCGGAAATTACGTCGAGGTCTTCACCGATCCGGCTTATCTCAAGGCGATCTGGAATAGCGTCATCATCTCTTTCTTCGTCGGCGTGATCGCCGTCGCCGTCGGCTCGCTGCTCGGCTGGCTCGTGACTCGCACCGATCTCCCCTTCAAGCGCGCCGTGCGCGCGCTCGTGATGGCGTCGTTCGTCACGCCGCCGTTTCTCGGCGCGTTCGCCTGGATGCTGCTCGCCGGGCCGAACGCCGGGCTTTTGAATAACTGGTATCGCGCCGCCTCCGGCTCGGAAGCTGCGCTGTTCAATATCTTCACTATCGAAGGGCTCATCTTCGTGATGGCCCTCTACAGCTTTCCCTATGTCTTCTCGATGATCGCCAATGTCTCCGAGCTCATCTCGTCGGACCTGGAGGACGCGGCAAATATCCTCGGCGCGAACAAATGGAAGATCGCGCTCACGATCACTTTGCCGCTCACCGCGCCGGCGCTGATCGGCGGCTTCATCGTCGCATTTCTTCACTCTTTGTCGCTCTTCGGCGCCCCCGCGATTCTCGGCCTGCCCGCGGGCATCCATACGATCACGACGCAGATCTGGGCGTTTTTCCAGTATCCGCCGCGCCTCGATCTCGCCGCGGCGTTCTCGGTTCCGCTGTTGATCGCGACCGTGGGGCTTATCGCGCTGCAGAAAAAGCTTCTTGGAAGACGCGGCTACAGCACGGTCGGCGGCAAAGGCGGCCAGAAGCGCCTGCTGAAGCTCGGCTATCTGCGCTGGCCGGCGTTTCTGCTCGTCGCCGCGATTCTCTCGCTGTCGGTGTTCCTGCCCTACGGGATTCTCTTGAAGGCCGCGCTCTCGAAGGCGTGGGCGATGCCGCTGACCGCGGACAATTTCACACTGGGGAATTTCTCTTTCACGTTTTTCGAATACAGCGACACCCGCAACGCGATCGTCAACACTTTCAAGCTCGGCATCCTGACCGCGACCGCCGGCACGCTGCTGGCCACGCTGCTCGCCTATATCACCAACCGGCAGCTGCTGCGCGGCGCGCGCTATCTGTCTTTCTTCGTCCTCGCGCCGCTTGTCATCCCCGGCATCGTGCTCGCCGTCGGCCTCTTTATCGCTTACACGCGGCCGCCGATCGTGCTGTACGGCACGATCTGGATCATGTTCGTCGCTTTTCTCACCAAGGAGATGCCGATCGGCTTCTCGCAGACCGAGAGCACGTTCAAGACCATCCATCCCGAGCTCGAAGACGCGACGCGCATCATCGGCGCGAACCGCCTGCGCGCGCTGAAAGACGTCACCGTGCCGCTCGCGCGCTCGGGGCTCATCGCCGCGTGGTCGTTCATCTTCATCGGCGTCATCCGCGAGCTCAGCGCGTCGATTCTTCTCTTCACGCCGAGCTCGAAGGTCGTCTCGGTGGTCATCTTCGACCTCAAGGAAGAAGGCCAGATCGGCGCGATCGCCGTGCTCGGCATTCTGCTTCTTGCGGTGTCGTTCTTGATTATTCTTTCCGTGCAGTGGCTCGCCGGGCGGGAGTTCTTCGCCGGCAGCAGGGGGTAGCTTGGCGACGGTTACGCTCAAAGGATTGACGAAAAAATTCGGCGAAGCCGCGGCCGTCGACCGCCTCGACCTCGACATCGGCGACGGCGAGTTCGTCTCGCTGCTGGGCCCGTCGGGCTGCGGCAAGACGACGACGCTCCGACTGCTCGCCGGATTTCTCCAGCCCGACGGCGGCGAGATCCGCGTCGATCAGAAAGTTGTCTCCTCCCCTTCCGTCCTGGTCCCGCCCGAGCGGCGCAAGATGTCGATGATCTTCCAGAGCTACGCTGTCTGGCCGCACATGACGGTTTTCCAAAACGTCGCCTACGGCCTCAAGCTCAAGAAGCTCGCCGGCGGCGAGATCGCGAAGAAGGTCGAGCGCATGCTGCGCCTCGTCCGGCTCGACGCGCTCGCCGCGCGCTATCCGGGCGAGCTTTCCGGCGGGCAGCAGCAGCGCGTCGCGCTCGCGCGCGCGCTCGTGGTCGAGCCCGAGATTCTCTTGCTCGACGAGCCGCTCAGCAACCTCGACGCCAATCTCCGCGAGGAGATGCGCTTCGAGATCCGCCGCCTGCACGAGGAGTTCCGCATCACGACCGTCTACGTGACGCACGACCAGGCCGAGGCGATGGTCACCTCCGACCGCATCGCCGTCATGCACCAGGGGCGCATCGTCCAGCTCGGCGCGCCCGAGGAGATTTTCGACCGGCCGCGGACGCGCTTCGTCGCCGAGTTCATCGGCAAGACCAATATTCTGCGCGGAAACCTGGAGAGCGGCCGCTCCGTCGCCTTGGGCGACGGACTGAAGCTGCAGGTCGTCGCCGCGGACAATCTCACTCCCGGAAAGGACGTCTTCGTCTGCATCCGCCCGCACAGCGTCAGGTTGACGCCGAGCGCCGAGGAGGCCGAGGCCGGCCGCGCCAGAGGAATGAACCTCTTCGACGGCGTGATTCAGCGCCGCGTCTATTTCGGCGACGCCAACGACTACATCGTCGAACTGCCGGCGCAACGGCTCAACCTGCGTGTCGTCGCGCCGCCAACCCAGCGGTACGAAGCGGGACAAAAAGTTTTCGCCCTCGCCGATCCCCAGCAGTGCGTGCTGGTCGGGGAAGAATGAATCGCTACGCGCGCTTTCGCGTCATCAGCCGAACGACCGCGCCCACCAACAGTATTCCCACCCAAGTCACGACTCCGCTCACGAGCTTCGGCTTGCCGCCGAACAGCCAGCCAAGCCCTTCGCGGGTGAAATCGCCGTAGAGCGACATCGTCTTGATCGCGAATACCCAGCCGGCGTGAAGACCGATCGGCAGGTAGAGCGAGCCGCTGCGCAAGAGCGCGTAGCTCAGTACGAGACCGATGACGAAAAGGCCGATAAGGCCGGGAACCGTCGTCGCCGTATCGAGATACGGCGCGAGGCAGAGAAAGAGAAACCGAAACCCGGCGAGCGGGTCGAAGACGCCCGGCATGAACTCTTCCGGCGGCTTGAAGAAGTGCGATGCGGCGTAAAGCAGATTCGCGCCGATGAACGCGACCGCGGCGCCGTAATCTTCCATGAGGCCTTTGAAAAGAATGCCGCGAAAAAAAATCTCCTCGAGAAACGCCACGATCAGCGCCGTCATCAGCGCCTTCGCCGAGGCGCGCACAATGGCGTAAACCGGATCGGATAAGCCCGGCGTAAGCGCGACCGCGAAGTACATGACGACGGCGAGCAGCGCAATCGACGCGACCGCGAGGACGAAGCCGGAAAAAAAATCGCGCCGGTTTTTTTCGCCGAAGCCGGCGCTGCGCAGCAGGCGCGGCCGTAGAAGCGAGGGCGAGGCGAGCAGGAGCGCCACGCCCGAAAAGATGAAGACGCCGGCGAAGATCTGCTCGAACTCCGCGCGATGACGCCGCGCCTGGACGAAGGAATTCCACAGACTGAAAACCCACGGAGTGAGGATCGCGGCGGCGGCGAGCGCTACGAGCACGAAGAAGAGAAGTTTTTTGTACGGCTTCACCCTGACGAATCCAGCGACGACTATGTTATAGTCGAAGCTGAATGGCAAACGAAGCGGCGGGGAAACTCACCGGCAAAATCGCTCTCGTAACCGGCGCGAGCCGGGGCATCGGCAAGGCGGTCGCGCTAGCTTACGCAAAAGAAGGCGCAAAAGTATTTATCTGCGCGCGCGGTGAAGCCGAGCTCGAGCGCGCCGCCGGTGAAATCCGCGCGGCCGGGGGCAACGCCGCGTACGCCGCCGCGGACCTCGCGCGCGACGGCGCCCCCGAGCGCATCGTCCGCGAGGTCGAGCGCCGCTACGGCGCGCCCGACGTGCTCGTCAACAACGCCGGCATTCTCGGACCGCGCGCGCCGATCCCGGCCTATCCGATCGACGCGTGGGAAGAGGTCATGCTGATCAACGTCAATTCCGTCTTTATCCTGACACAGACGGTCCTCCGCCTGATGACGGCGCGGCGGCAGGGATCGATCATCAACGTCTCGTCGGGAGTGGGAAGAATCGGCAAGGCGCGCTGGGGCGCTTACGCGGTCTCGAAGTTCGCCATCGAAGGGCTCACGCAGGTCCTCGCCGACGAGCTGAAGGAGTGGAACATTCGCGCGAACGCGGTCAATCCCGGCGGCACGCGCACGACCATGCGCGCCGCGGCCTATCCCGACGAAGATCCCGCGACGCTTCCGGCGCCCGAGGAGATCACGCCGGTTTTCGTCTACCTCGCATCGGACGAGTCGGGGTCGGTCACCGGCCAATCGCTCGACGCGCGCGATTGGATGAAAAAATGTGCGCCGGATGCCCGATTGACCGCCCGTCAAGTTTCTTATAAAAAACCCGGCAACCCACGAAGGCCGAGACGACTATGAAGCTCAAAATATCAGCGTGTGCCCTGGTCGTTCTTCTCCTCTCGCTCTCCGACGCTCAGGCCCAGGAGGCGAAGAAGATCAAGATCGGCTATCCCGCGATCGCCTCCAATCAAATCCACATCTGGGTCGCCAAGGACGCTGGTTTGTTCAAGCACTACGGCCTCGATCCCGAGCTGGTGTTCTTCCGCGGCGGCCAACTGGCGACGCAGGCACTGGTGGCGGGCGATCCGCCGATCGTCAACATCGGCACGGTCGTGCAGGCGGGTCTCCAGGGACACGACCTCGTGCTGATCGCCTCGTCGGAAAATTCTTACGCCTATTCG